>JAZROH010000100.1:0-41360 GCA_045648645.1 Clostridia bacterium
CTTTTCCTTTTTGCGTACAAGATATAGTATAAAAGGAGGTAGAAAATGTCCGAAATTGTTATTCGTCCGCGCGGTGCGATTTCCGGCAAAGTCCGCATAAGCGGTTCTAAAAATGCCGCACTCCCGATTATAGCCGCAACACTTCTCTCCGAGTTCCCTTGCAGAATTTATGATGTGCCGCCACTTTCCGATATTATCAATATGCAGGAAATTTTAAGAAAGCTTGGCAGCCGTATTTCCCCCCTGCCGGAAAACGGATGGGAAATCGAAAATAGTCACATCTTAAATCCGGAAGCGGCTTATGAGGACACGAGCCGACTTCGTGCTTCTTTTCTTATTGCCGGTCCACTCCTTGCGAAATACGGAAAATGCAAAATCGCTCTTCCGGGAGGCTGCAAAATCGGCACTCGTCCCATAGATTTACATTTAAAGGGTTTTTCTGCCCTTGGCGCTTCCATCACGCTTGCCCATGGCTTTGTAGAAGCCGTGGCATCCCGCCTTACCGGCGCAAGCATATATTTAGACTTTCCAAGCGTGGGTGCAACTGAAAATATTATGATGGCAGCGTGCCTTGCTGATGGACAAACTGTTATTGAAAATGCTGCCGTTGAACCCGAAATTGCAGACCTTGCCGTTTTTTTAAACCGCATGGGTGCAGACGTACGCGGCGCAGGAACAGACACGGTGAAAATTACCGGAAAACCTTACCTTTCCGGTGCAGAACACACCATTATTCCCGACCGCATAGAAGCCGGAACCTTCATGGTTGCCGCCGCCATCACGGGTGGGCGCGTCCAAACCCAAAATATTGTGCCGGAGCATTTAAAGCCGCTTACAGCAAAAATGCGCGAAATGGGTGTAAAAATTTCGGAAACATCATCTTCCGCACTTACGGAAGCCGGTGAGGAACTTTTTCCCACGGATATTAAAACCCTTCCCTTTCCGGGTTTTCCAACAGATATGCAGTCGCAGCTTTGTGCACTTATGAGTGTTGCAAAAGGCACGGGTATTATCACAGAAACCGTTTTTGAGAACCGCTTTATGCACGTAAACGAGCTAAAGCGCATGGGTGCGGATATCACGATTGAGGGCAGAACTGCCATTGTAAAAGGATGCGCACATCTTACTGGAACGCGCGTTGCCGCAACAGATTTGCGTGCCGGTGCCGCGCTCGTTCTGGCAGGACTTGCTGCCGAGGGTGAAACCCGTATTAGAGAGGCGGAGCATATCTTCCGCGGCTATGCAAATCTCCCTGAAAAATTGCGGTCTCTCGGTGCGGATATAGAACAAATATAGAGAGCAAAAAAAGACATCGACGGATGTCTTTTTTTCTTAGTTGGTGTTTTGAAAGAACGAATAAGTAAAAAGTAAAATCGACAAGACTCTTTCGAATCTTGCCGATTTGGTGCGAGTGACGGGACTTGAACCCGTACGCCATAAGCACACGCCCCTCAAACGTGCCTGTCTGCCAATTCCAGCACACTCGCATTTATTCAACGCTGATTAGTATAGCATAAATCAAAACTTTTGTCAACACTTTTTTGTAAATTCTTTAAATTATTTTTTTCTTCCTTTTTATAATATAATGAATAATATATTTTTTTATAAAGTTTCTGTTTTCTCTTGACATGTTATTTTTTTTCATGTATACTATAATTTGATGTGAAAAAGTTTCATTTTTCTGTTAGAATAAAACGGGTGGTGAAAAGCGGTATGTGGAGCAGACGTGAGAAAATCATGGCATACATAACTGAAAAGGGTGAGGCTTCCCTTGTGGAGCTTTCCTCTATTTTCCCCGATGTTTCAACCATGACCATCCGCCGCGATTTAGAATTTTTGGAGTCCCGCGGCGATGTTGTTCGTACCAAAGGCGGTGCAAAAAGCATAAAGCACCTCTCCCTCCGTCATGAAGCAGCCTACCATCACAGAGAATCGGAAAATGCCGATTTAAAGCGCGAAATTGCTGAAAAGGCAGCCGGGCTTATTGCGGATGACAGCTGCATATACTTTGACGCGGGCAGTACGATGATGCACATTGTGCAGGCACTTGGTGAAAAACCTTTATTTGCCATTACCAATGACCCGAATCTGGCGCTGGAGCTTATCAAAAACCCCAACTGCGAGGTAAGCATGACAAGCGGCAAACTCAGTCGCCGCAGCATTTCCCTTTCAGGGCTGGGTGCGGCGTCGTTTCTTTCCGGCATCAACATCGGTACCGCTATCATGGCATCCTCCGGCTATTCGCCGGACCTTGGGTTTACCTGCGGTACGTATGATGAGGCGATGCTAAAGCGTAAGGTCATCGAATCGGCAAAGCGTGTTATTTTGGTTATGGACAGCACTAAGCTTGGACGCAATCACCCCTTCACCTTTGCAAAAGCAACCGATATCGATTGCTTTGTAACAGACAGTCAGGTAGATAAAACGGCACTTGCCCACCTGACTCGCGCAGGTGTACGATTATTCTAAACAGATATAGTTAGAGAAAGGAAGCGATAGTATGAAAACAAAAGCAGTCAGAATCTATGGTAAAAACGACCTGAGACTGGAGGAATTCGAGCTGCCGGCAATTCGCGAAGACGAAATTCTGGCAAAAATTATTTCCGACTCCATTTGCATGTCCTCCTACAAAGCAGCCGTACAGGGCGCTGACCACAAGCGCGTACCGAACGATGTTGCAACCAACCCCGTTATCATCGGTCACGAATTCTGCGGTGAAATCGTAGAAGTAGGTGCAAAATGGCAAAACGAATGGAAGCCGGGACAGAAGTTCTCCATTCAGCCTGCCATCAACTACCATGGTACCTTAATGGCACCCGGTTACTCTTTCCCCTATATCGGCGGTAATGCTACATATGTTATTATCCCCGCCGAATGGATGGAGGAAGGCGGTCTTCTGCACTATGACGGCGAGGCCTTCTTCTATGGTTCTCTCGCCGAGCCGATGAGCTGTATCGTTGGCGGTTTCCATGCAAACTACCATACAACAAACGGCAGTTATGTGCATGATATGGGCATTGTTGAGGGCGGAAATATGGCACTTTTAGCCGGTGCAGGCCCCATGGGTCTTGGCGCTGTTGACTATGCAATCCATTGCGACAGAAAGCCTGCCATGATGATTGTAACCGATATTGACGATGCACGTCTTGCCCGTGCTGCAAGCATTCTCACCGTGGAAGAAGCAGCGAAAAACGGCGTAAAGCTTATGTACATAAACACTGCTGACAAAACGGCGGAAGACCTTCTTGCCCTCACCGACGGCAAGGGCTTCAACGATGTATTCTGCTATGCACCCGTGAAGCCGGTTGTAGAAATGGCTGACGCTATTTTGGCAAAGGACGGCTGTCTGAACTTCTTTGCAGGTCCTACAAATCCTGCTTTCAGCGCAGAATTTAACTTCTATAACGTACACTATGCATCCACACACCTTGTAGGCACAAGCGGCGGTAACACGGATGATATGAAGGAATCCCTTAAAATGATGGAACAGGGTCTTATCAATCCTGCCGCTATGATTACCCACATTGGTGGTTTGAATGCTGCCGTAGATACAACGCTCCGTCTGCCCGAAATCAAAGGCGGTAAGAAGCTTATCTACACCGGCATAGAACTGGATCTTGCTGCAATCGACGATTTTGCAGAGCTTGGCAAGACCAACCCCCTCTTTGCAACCCTTGACGAAATCTGCAAGCGTCACAACGGGCTTTGGAATGCAGAGGCCGAAAAATATCTCCTCGCAAACGCCAAAGCAATCTAACACCGTTACCCTATGCCGCGGCGGGTGGCTTTAAACCCGCCCCGCTTGCCGTATATGCTCACAACGGCAGACGGATATTTTGTGAGCGGAAAGGAACTTTAAACTATGGCAACACCAATTATTATGCCGAAGCAGGGTCAATCTGTTGAAAGCTGTATCATTGCGAAATGGCACAAGCAAAAAGGTGACGCTGTGGCGGAAGGTGATCTCTTATTCACCTATGAAACCGATAAAGCAACATTTGATGAAGAAGCCAAAGTAAGCGGCACGCTTCTCGATGTATTCTTCGAAGAAGGTGACGATGTCCCCTGTCTTTTGAACGTATGCGTAATCGGGAACGCCGGCGAAAGCACGGCAGAATTCCGTCCTGACGGCGCAGCTGAAGCAGCACCCGCAGAAGCTCCCGCCGCACCGGCTACACCCGCACCCGCACCCGCAGCTGCACCTGCCCCTGTAGCCAAGGTTATTACCGAAAACACAGCAACACCGGTTATCATGCCGAAACAGGGTCAGAGCGTTGAAAGCTGTATTATTGCGAAGTGGCACAAGAAAAAAGGTGACACAGTAGCAGAAGGTGACGTATTATTTACATACGAAACCGACAAGGCTACCTTTGATGAAGAAGCAAAATTAAGCGGCATTCTTCTCGACGTATTCTTCGAGGAAGGCGACGATGTTCCCTGCCTTACAAACGTATGCGCAATCGGTAAGGAAGGCAACACCACCGCAGAGCTTCGTCCGGACGGTGGTGCGGAAGAAGTAGCCCCCGCAGAAGCCCCGAAGGCTGCCCCCGCTGCTGCAGCTCCCGCTCTAGCCACCGCAGCCGCAGGCAATGCTTCTAAGATTTCTCCCCGTGCACGCGGTCTTGCTGCCCGTCGTGGTGTAGACCCGTCGATGGCAACACCCACCGGTCCCCACGGTCGCATTATTGAACGCGACGTACAGGCACTGGTTGACAGCGGCACAGGCTTCCTGTCCGCAGCTGCTGACAGCTTTAAGCCCGGCATGGTTGGCACGGGCATTGGCGGCAGAGTCCGTGTTGAAGACCTTTCGGCAGCACCGGAAGTCGCAACACCCGCAGCCGCTACGCCTTCCGCACCTGCAGCCGCAGTACCGGAAGTGGAAGAAGTCAAAATCCCCAATATCCGCAAGGTTATTGCAAAGAGCATGCATGCTTCTCTTTCGGAAATGGCACAGCTTACACTCAACAGCTCCTTCGATGCTGCTGAAATTATGGCATACCGTGCAAAGGTCAAGAACAACATGGAAAAACTCGGTCTTGCCAATATTACGTTAAATGATATTGTCCTGTATGCTGTTTCCCGCGTACTGAAAAATCACAGAGATTTAAATGCACACTTTACAGGCGATACCATGCGGTATTATAACGTGGTAAACCTCGGCATTGCCGTTGACACGCCCCGCGGTCTTATGGTTCCCACACTCTTCGGTGCAGACTCCATGAGCCTTAACGAAATCGCTGTAAAGAGCAAAGAGCTTGCCAAGGCATGTCAGGGCGGCACCATCAGCCCCGACCTTCTTAGCGGCGGTAGCTTCACAGTTACAAACCTCGGTGCTATGGGCATTGAATCCTTCACCCCCGTCATCAACCCGCCGCAGACCGGCATCTTGGGTGTTGACACCATTACCACAGGCGTTAAGGAAGTTGGCGGAGAATTGAAGCCCTACAAGAAGATGGGTCTTTCCCTCACCTTCGACCATCGCGCAGTAGACGGTGCACCTGCCGCACGCTTCCTGCAGGAGCTGACAGGCGCACTGGAAAACTTCAGCATTCTGCTTGCTAAATAGGAGGGTTTGAAATGGTTTATGATTTGATTGTGCTCGGCGGCGGCCCTGCCGGGTATCTTGCCGGAGAACGTGCCGGTCAGGCAGGTTTAAAGGCTCTGGTTATTGAAAAGAGAGCATTTGGCGGCGTTTGCCTCAATGAAGGCTGCGTACCCTCCAAATCCCTTCTCTACTCCGCTAAGGTTTTTGATTATGCAAACCACGGCGATAAGTACGGCGTAACGGTTTCGGGTGCTTCTATTGACCAGAAAAAGGTCATTGAAAGAAAAAACAAGGTCGTAAACACTTTGGTTTCCGGTATTGAAATGACCCTTAAAAGCCATAAGGTAGACACCGTTAAGGCTGTCGGTAAAATTACAGGCAGAAGCGCAGAGGGCTATACCGTAGAAGCAGACGGCAAGGTTTACACAGCAAAGCATCTTCTCATTGCCACCGGCTCTTCCGCCGTTGTTCCCCCGATTCCGGGCGTAAAAGAAGGCGTCGCAAGCGGCATGGTGCTTACCAACCGTGAAGTTCTGGACCTTACAGAAATCCCGAAGAACCTCGTTGTTATCGGTGGCGGTGTAATTGGTCTTGAAATGGCTTCCTACTATAATTCTGTAGGTGCAAATGTTACGGTTGTGGAAATGCTCCCGAAGATTGCAGGTCCTACCGACGAGGATATCAGCGACATTCTTCTTAAAAACTACAAGGCAAAGGGCATCACCTTCCACCTTGGCGCAAAGGTAACGGAAGTTACAAAGGATGCAGTTGTCTTTGAAAAGGACGGCAAAACGGAAAGTGTTCCCGCAGACAAGGTACTCCTTTCCATCGGTCGCCGTGCAGTATCGGCAGATATCGGGCTTGAAACGATTGGCGTGGAAGTAAACCGCGGCGCAATCGTTACTGACCGCTTCATGAAAACAAACGTTCCCGGCGTTTATGCCGCAGGCGATGTAAACGGCAAATCCATGCTCGCACACACCGCCTACCGTGAAGCCGAGGTTGCCATTAACAACATCATCGGCAAAAAGGACGTTATGCGTTACGATGCTATCCCCGCTGTTATTTACACCAACCCTGAGGTTGGCAGCTGCGGTGAAACCGAGCGCACCGCCCGCGAAAAAGGTTATGACATTGAAGTTGTAAAGCTGCCCATGGCGTACAGCGGACGTTATGTGGCAGAAAACGAAGGCGGCAATGGTATTATTAAGCTTGTCGTGGATAAGAAATACCGCCGCATCCTCGGTTGCCACGTTCTTTCGAATTATGCTTCCGAGTTCATCATTGCAGCTGTAATGATGATTGAATCCCAGTGGAAAATTGATGATATCAAAGAGTTTGTGTTCCCGCATCCGACTGTATGCGAGATTATCCGGGAAGCACTCTTTCAAGTAAAATGTTAAGGAGGAATTTACAATGACAAAGTCCCTGTTTATGGACCCGAACGAACTGCGTAAGCCGGGTAAAGTAACCTTTACCGATATTCCGGTTAACCAGTACAACAAAACCATCAAGGAAGAAAAAGAAAACTACACAAAAGATGATTTCATGCGTATTTTCCGTGATATGCGCATCATCCGTGAGTTTGAAACGATGCTCTACCTCGTTAAAACCACCGGCGCATACAACGAAATCGCATACAACAACCCCGGTCCTGCCCACCTTTCCATGGGTCAGGAAGCCTCCGCAGTCGGTCAGGCATATCTTCTGAATAAAGAAGACTGCATTTTCGGTTCGCACCGTAGCCACGGTGAAATTCTTGCAAAGGGTCTTTCTGCTATTCATAAGCTGGATGACAAAGAGCTCATGGACGATATGACAGGCTTCTTTGATGGCAGAACCTACCGCGTTATCGAAGGTAAGCAGAAGAATAAGAGCGACGTTAAGGAAACCGCAATGGACTTCCTGCTCTACGGCGCACTTGCTGAAATTTTTGCAAGAGAAACCGGCTTTAACAAAGGTCTCGGCGGCTCCATGCATGCATTCTTCACGCCCTTCGGCATCTACCCGAACAACGCTATCGTAGGCGGTAGTGCCACGGTTGCAATGGGTGGTGCACTTTATAAACGCGTAAATAAGAAGGACGGCATTGTAATTTCCAACATCGGTGATGCTTCCATGGGCTGCGGTCCTGTTTGGGAAGCACTCAACATGGGCTCCATGGATCAGATTCGCGTTCTCTGGGAAGAAGGCTTCAATCAGGGTCTCCCGATTATCTTCAACTTCTTCAACAACCTCTACGGCATGGGTGGTCAGACCATCGGCGAAACCATGGCTTACAACACCCTCGCAAGAGTTGGTGCCGGCGTAAATCCGGAACAGATGCACGCAGAACGTGTAGACGGTTACGACCCGCTCGCCGTTATCGACGCTATGCGCCGCAAGATTGCCATCATTAAGGAAGGCAGAGGTCCTGTTCTTCTCGATACGCTTACATATCGTATGGCAGGTCACTCCCCGTCCGACTCCGACAGCTACAGAACAAAGGAAGAAAAGGAAGCCTGGGCAAAGCATGACGTTCTTGATGCTTACAAGGATAAGCTTATCAAAGCTAAGATTGCGAAGAAGGACGAATTCGATGCAATCGAAAGTGAAATCGTTGAGCGCATGACCAAGATTTACAAGCTTGCCATTGACGAGGAAACCTCTCCCCGCATGAATCTCCATGCAAATCCGAAGGATTTGGAAGGCATTATGTTCTCCAACCAGAAGATTGAAAAGATGGACGACAGAGAACCCGACGTTCTCATGCCCATGGAAGAAAACCCCAGAGTACAGCAGATTGCCCGCCGCAAGCGCTTCGCTTTTGACGAAAACGGCAAGCCCTATTCCAAGAATCAGGTATATCAGCTGCGTGATGGTATTTTCGAAGCTATCATTGACCGCTTCTACAAAGACCCGACCCTCGTTGCCTACGGTGAAGATAACCGTGACTGGGGCGGCGCATTCGCTGTATACCGCGGTCTTACCGAAGCACTCCCCTATCACCGCTTCTTCAACTCCCCGATTTCCGAAGCTGCTATCGTAGGTAGCGCGGTAGGTTACGCCATGAGCGGCGGTAGAGTTATTGCAGAGCTTATGTATTGTGACTTCCTCGGTCGTGCAGGCGACGAAGTACTCAATCAGCTTGCAAAATGGCAGTCCATGAGCGCAGGCATTATTAAGATGCCCGTAGTCCTGCGCGTATCTGTTGGCTCCAAGTACGGTGCACAGCACTCGCAGGACTGGACGGCAATCGTTTCCCATATCCCCGGTCTTAAGGTTTGCTTCCCTGTAACACCTTATGATGCAAAGGGTCTTATGGCAAGCGCCCTCTCCGGCACAGATCCGGTTGTATTCTTTGAAAGCCAGAGAATTTACGATATCGGCGAACAGTTCCATGAAGGCGGCGTTCCGGAAGAATACTATGAAATTCCGATTGGTGAGCCGGATGTTAAGCGCCAGGGCTCTGACATCACCATCCTCACCGTTGGTGCTACCCTCTACCGCGCACTGGAAGCTGCAAAGGAACTGGAAGAAAAATACGGCATTTCCGCCGAGGTTATCGACGCCCGCTCCCTCGTACCCTTCAACTACGAAAAGGTACTGGAATCCGTTAAGAAGACCGGCAGAATCATCCTTGCAAGTGATGCCTGCGAACGCGGCTCCTACCTTAAGGATATTGCCCAGAACATCAGCGAAATGGCATTCGATTATCTGGATGCTCCCCCCGTTGTTGTTGGCGCACGCAACTGGATCACACCTTCCCACGAGCTGGAAGATGCGTTCTTCCCGCAGCCGAGCTGGATTATCGACGCTATCCACGAAAAGATTCTGCCCATCCCCGGCTATGTTGCAGGTCAGAACTTCACCGACGGTGAAAAGGTACGCCGCAGCCGCGAGGGCGTGTGATTGCGAAGCTATCACAGCGTCATAAAACCTTGGGTTTTATGACATATCGCAGCGAAGCTATGCGCATTCGCCCCTAGGCGAGTATATCGCATTTACAACGTAAATATATCACAAAACCGGTCTTCGACGAATCGAAGACCGGTTTGTTTATTACTGTTAATTATGGCGTAATTTCTAACATTTCCATGAGCGGTGTTACACCCACTCCGCTCCACAGCATAACCTTTACAATGTCCGCATTATCAAAATCTGTTAGAGGGTTTGGAATGCGGGTTTCCTTTTCTGCAATGTCTAACAGGGATATATGCATATTTTTAACTTTTTTTCCATCATATGCCGCAATCAGCAGCTTTGCCCCGGGAATGACCTCATCGCTGTAAACAACAAAAACATCATTTATGGCATCATATTCTATAAGCTTGGACCGCAGATGAATCGTTGCAGAAAGTAGTGCGTCATTTCCTCCCTCAATTGCAATATTTTCCCAGTTTCGCATTATTCCACGATAGTATATGTCGGTCAAGCTATCGCACCAATAAAATGCACTATCTTCTATCTTTGTAACTCCACTTCCTAACGTAACGACAGTTAGGCTGTTGCAATCATAAAATGCCTCATACTCTATCACCGTCACACTGTCGGGTATCTTTATGGTAGATAAACTGGCACAACCAGCAAATGCATTATTCCCTATCGTTGTAACATTATTTCCTATAGTTACGGCAGTTAAGCTATTACAATTATAAAACGATTTTGCTCCTATTGTTTCCACGCTCTTGCCTATCGTTACGGTGGTTAGTCTTTTACACTTAGCAAATGCGTAACCACCTATCTGTTTCACGCCATTCCCGGTTGCTACGGTGGTTAAGCCGTCGCAACCTGTAAATGCACTATGACCTATTTTTTCAACATTCTCTCCTAAATTTATGTCAGTTAAGCTATCACAATCGCCAAATGCCCACATCCCTATTGTTAGCACGCTATTCGGGATTGTATAAGTCATTTCTGTTCTACCTTTAGGGTATTGTATCAATGTTGTTTTATTTTTATTAAATAAGACACCACATTCTGATGCATATTGGCTGTTATTTCGATCTACCGTAATGTCGATTAAGCTATCACAATGATAAAATGCATCTTCGTCTATCAATATTACACTATCGGGTATCTTTATGGTTGTTAATCGGTCACAATTACAAAATGCCCCATACCCTATCGTTGTAACACCATTTCCTATCGTCACGGCAGTTAAGCTATCACAACCATAAAACGATTTCATTCCTAGTGTTTTCACGCTGTTTCCTATCGTTACAGTATTTAATCGGTCGCAATCATAAAATGATTCTCTCTCTACCGTTGTCACGCTATTTCCTATCGTTACGGCAATTAAGCTATCACAATCATAAAACGCACTTTCCCTTATGGTTTTCACGCTATTTCCGATCGTTATGGCTGTTAATTTGCTACAATAAGAAAATGAATTAACGCCTATCGATGTCACTCCGTTTGGAATTATATATGTACTGTCCGTTTTTCCTTGAGGATACTGTATCAATATCGTTTTATTTTTATTAAACAACACGCCTTCTTGGGATGAATATCTGCTATTTTTTGAGTTTACCGTAATGGCGGTTAAATTGTCACAACCATAAAATGCCAACTCCCCTATTGTTGTCACACTTTCTGGTATCTTTATTGTGGTTAAGTCGCCACAGCTTGCAAAAGCAAGTTCCCCTATTGTAGTAACACCGTTTTCAATAATTGCGTTTTTTATCTTTTTTTCGTCCCAAGGTCCCCCACCAAAAGTATTGTCCGTCATCTCACCAGTACCAGAAATGATAAGAGTCCCACTATCATCCAGCGTCCATGTAAGATTCTCGCCGCAAGTGCCGTTTGTGGCAGCTGCAGCGGGCAGGGCAAGTGCCGTCATAAGTACAACCGTCATTATAAGGACGAGGAGCACTGCCGCCATTCTTTTTGTTTTTCTTTTTGTGTTCATAATAAACCTCCTGAAAATAAAAAATGTGCAGCCCTTCGCAGAGCCGCACACAAAAAACGCAGGGACTCTGTTTCAAAGCTGCTACACTTTTTAACTTTGAGGCATACACAAAAAATTGTGACGAACCAGAGTATGACGAAACAAGAGTGTACGCTTTTTATAAAAATAGCGTACCCCCTGGTTCGTCGTTTTATACCTCAATATTCAGTTAAAAAATGTAGCATATACATAGTATCATATTCCGATGTGTTTTGCAAGATTTTTCAAAAAATTCCGTTAAAAAAGCTCTCCATGGAGGGCTTTTTTGTTTTTTCTCAGCTATGTCTGCACGATGCGGCGCGTTTTAACACGGAAGCAATCGGCAAAATCAAGGTGCCGCACACCAGATTTCCGACGCTGTGAATCACATCCCACGGAAGCCCCACCAAAATCCATGCCACCATGCCGGAAAAATCCAAACCGAAGAGAAAGGCATGTACGGGGGCGTAAAGTGTACCGTACAAAAGCCCGTGCACCGCACAAAGGCACATATACACAAGCGGCTGTGTTTTAGGCGGTATACGTTTCGGCAGAAGCATCACAAAGCCCCACAGCACAGTCCATACGTAAAGCTGCGGAATCCACCATGCGGAAAACCCCATAAAAAGCCCACACAAAAGGACATAGATATAAATGGGGTACAATGCCTTCCGCCTGTATACAAGCGTACTTGCCACTACAAATACGCCGATAAGATGTATATTGGGAAACACTTCCATAATTACCTTTGACGCATACATAAGCCCACCCAAGATGCCAAAGGTTGTCAGTTCTCTGACCGAAAGCTTTCTTTTATTCTGCTTTAAAAGCATATGCCACGCCATCCTCAATTTCCGTTGCATCCACGCCTTTTGCGGCATACGTATCATTTACGTAAAACGCCCAGTATTTACCGTCTTTGTCAAAATCCAGCGTAATGCCGTCTACCGTTTTCACATATAAGCCATAGGCACCTTTCTCGCCGTCAATCAGCCCTTTTTCAAGAAGCGCATCGCCTACGGTTTCTTTCTCCGTTTGCACGGTATATGTTTTCTCATTCCCATCCGCATCCACAACTGTAAACGCAAATTCCTTCTCTACCGGCAACACCTGCGCCGTTTGTTCCTGCCCTTCTCCGGGCGGCACAGCCGCAGCCTGACAGCCGGTTATAATCATCGCCGTCAAACACAGCGCGCCTGCTGCCATAAAAATTTTCCGTTTCTTTTGTTCTATCATTTTGTTCTTCTCCCTTCTAAACGACTCTTGCACGTTTTTCGCCCTTTATAAAGCTTTCAATATTTTTTGCCACCTCGTCCATACAGCGCTGTCTGGCATCTATTGCGCCCCATGCCATATGCGGGGTGAAAATTACATTTTCACAGTTTAAAATTTCTTGATACGGGCTGTCCGCCTGCATCGGCTCGGTGGAATATACGTCCACACCAAGACCGCCAAGCTTTCCGCTTATTACCGCTTTGCAAACTGCCGCTTCATCCACCACATTCCCCCGTGCTACATTAATTAAAATTGCACCTTTTTTCATCATGGCAAGACGGGTTTCATTTATCAAATGATATGTTTCATCATTTAAAGGCGTATGGATGCTGATAATGTCACTTTCGCGGCAAAGCGTGTCCAAGTCCACGCAAGGATAGCTTTCCACTGGCGTTCTTTTATAAGCCAAAACATTACAGCCCATCGTTTTTGCAATGACCGCCACCTTCATGCCGATATTTCCAAGCCCTACAACGCCCCATGTCAGTGCAGACATTTCGTGAAAGACGGGCTTTACACAGTTGAAAACCCCGCTGTTTGTATAGGCGCGGGATTTTACGTATCTGTCAAAAGCGCCTAGGTTTGTTGCCAGAGAAAACGCCATTGCCACCGTAAGCTGCACAACGCTGTCCGTTGAATATCCTGCCACGTTGCAAACGGCGATATTGTGCGCACGGCAATAGTCTACATCCACATTGTCAAAACCTGTTGCCGTAATGCAAATCAGTTTCAGCTTTTCGGCATATTGTAAATTCTCACGATTTAGTTTCGCTTTATTTAAGATTACGATCTCTGCATCCCGAATGCGGTCTACAATTTCCTCTTGCTTTGTAATGGCATACACCGTCACCTCGCCAAGACGGTAAATATCATCAAAATGGATATCATCGCCTAAAGTAGCAATATCCAGTATAGAAATTTTCATTCTACTCCTCCTGTCTTTAAACCCAAAGCGTTTTTGTAAGCAAAAACGCCTCTGTCATCGTAACAACCGCCGTTATCGGAATAAGGATACGAAATTTCATTTTTGAAGTTTTATGGTTAAACAAAACCATTCCAAACATAGCCCCGCAGCCACCAAGTAAAATAGCACAGAGTGTGAGCGTATTCTCTCTTATTCGTCTGCCTCCCGTTTTTGCCTGCATTTTATCTATGCCGTAAAGGAACATAACCATTAAATTCCATAGTAAAAGCAGAAGTAAATCATTCTGCATACGAATCTCTCCTTCGGACTTTTGTTTATGCATATATTTTACCACAAACTGCCGGGATAGTCAATTTTAAAATTCCAACTGAAAAACATTGTCATACAAACATTTTATATGGTATAAATGTAATCTCATAAGATAAACAAATAGCCTATCACGTCCTGGAAGTGATAGGCTATTTGACTTTACGCATTAAAGTTTATTAATGTCTGCTTCTGTTATAAGTTTAAATCCTGCGTTTGTAAGGGCTGCTTCCGCTTCTGCGTTGTTTTCTACTCTTACGACAACATAGGCATGCTTTTCTGTACGCGCCATAAAGGCATAAAGATATTCGACATTAATGTCCGCTTTGTCAAGAACATCAAGCGCCGCTGTGAGTTTGCCGGGATCGTCACCGATTTTAACCCCCACAACATCCACAACCTTAATGAGATAGCCCTGCTCTTTGAGGACCTTTTCAGCAGTTTCCTCCTCATTTACGATAAGGCGAAGAATACCGAAATCTTCTGTTTCTGCAATAGAAAGCGCCCGAATATTCACATCCCTTTTGGCAAGAATATCCGTTACCGAAACGATTGTGCCTTTTCTGTTCGGAACAAAGACTGTTAACTGTTTAATCGCCATTTTCCTATCTCCTTCCTTAAATCAGCTTACGCTTATCAATAACACGAACGGCTTTGCCTTCGCTTCTTACTATGGTCTTCGGCGCAACGAGGTGCACTTTGGGATTGATGCCAAGCATTGTCTTCAAAGCATTTGCAAGTGTTTTTTCCATTGCAAGCACATCACTTACCTTATCTGTGAACTGCTCGGGAGACATTTCTACGTTAACCTCAAAGGTATCCGTGTTATTCGCTCTGTCAACAATAATCTGGTAGTTCGGCTGATAGCCTTCGCTTAGAAGAACTGTTTCAATCTGGCTCGGGAATACGTTAACGCCACGAATAATAAGCATATCGTCCGTTCTGCCCATCGGCTTCGCCATTTTGATAAGTGTTCTGCCACAAGAGCATTCTTTTCTTGAAAGCACACAGATATCTCTTGTTCTGTACCGAAGCAGCGGGAACGCTTCTTTATCAAGCGCAGTAAATACAAGCTCACCTTTTTCTCCCTCGGGAAGAACTTCGCCTGTATCAGGATCAATAATTTCTGCAAGGAAGTGGTCTTCATTAATATGCATACCCGTCTGCTCGCTACACTCAAACGCAACCCCCGGGCCGCTTGTTTCTGTAAGACCATAAATATCATAAGCCTTGATACCGAGAGTTTCTTCGATACCTCTGCGCATTTCTTCCGTCCACGGTTCTGCCCCGAAGATGCCTGCCTTAAGCGGAATATCTTCCGGCTTATACCCCTGCTCCTTTAAAGTTTCTCCTATGTATGCGGCATAAGAGGGCGTACAGCAAAGAATAGTTGCACTGAGGTCTGTCATAAACTGAATCTGCCGCTCCGTGTTACCGGAAGACATGGGAAGCGTAAGACATCCAACCTTATGGGAGCCGCCGTTAAGTCCGGGGCCGCCTGTGAAAAGTCCGTAGCCGTAAGCCACCTGACAAACATCCTTGTTGCTACCGCCTGCTGCAACAATGGCACGGGCACAGCAATCTTCCCAAAGGTCAACATCCTTTTGTGTGTAGAAGGCAACTACGCGGCGGCCTGTTGTACCGGATGTGGACTGAATACGTACACAATCCTCAAGCGGTTTTGCAAGTAAACCATAGGGATAGGCATCCCGTAAATCAGCCTTTGTAAGGAACGGAAGCTTGTGTAAATCTTCGATTCCTTTGATATCTTCGGGTGTAACCCCTTTTTCATCCATAAGATTGCGGTAATACGGCACGTTTTCATACACATGCTTAACCTGTTTTACCAATTTTTCCGATTGAAGCTTTTTCATTTCAGAGGTCGACATGGTTTCAATTTCTTTTTGATAGTAGTTCTGCGCCATTTTTGTTCATCCTTTCCATTCGTTTAAAAATTTTTTAAACAGGTTGCGCTCGCTAATAAACAAAAAAGCCCTCTGCAATCCTGTTTACGGATACAGAGGACGAAAATTTCATTTCCGTGGTACCACCTCAGTTCGCCGCTATCTCACGGTAGCGACCTTATCAGGTACTAGCATACCTTTGTTCTGTGACGGGAACACCCGTTGCCTCCTACTTAAGACTACTCTTGTTCAGTGCACTGCTAACAGAAGGAATTCGAGAAGGACGCCCCCTTTGCCTCGCACCAACCGGCAACTCTCTCCAGGCTCTTTCCAACCTACTGGTTTCTGCTCTTCGCATTTAACTGTTGTTTATTATATCACTTTAGAGTAATAAAGTCAATAGTTTTTGAAAAAATAGTTGAATAACTTTTTATCGCATTGCTTTTGTTACAAATCCATGGTATAAGATCGCACAGCAACCATCTACAGCCTGCAAAATAAAATTCTTCGCTTATAACGCAAGCATAAAGTATTCCGTTATTGTTTCAGGCGACTCATGCTTTCCGTTGCTTATCCACCACCTGATCGTTTCAACAAAGGTTGATGTAATGTGATTGATCCAAAAGCTATCGGGGAGTTTCGCTCTCCTTTTACTTTCAAACAACGGTAACTGACTTTCTACAAGCTGCACAAGATTATCTTTAAAGTATCGCAGGAACAACTCATTATTTTTACTTGAAAGCAATTCTAAAATATGATTATCATTCTTATGTAAATGCTGAAATAGATGCAAAAAAACAGAGTCCGGTGCATCACACGCAAAAATATGCTTGTGTTCATTTTTCTCTTCCTTAGCATCAAAAATATGACAAAATAATTCCGCACACAGTTCCTTAAGTAAAAAATCCTTCGTTTCAAAATGAGAATAGAATGTCGCTCTGCCTATATCTGCTGCGTCAATGATTTCCCCTACGGTAATATGCTCAAAATCCTTTTTGGATAAAAGCGCGATAAACGCATTGAAAATGGCACCTCTTGTTCTTCTTTGCCGTCTATCCATACTAAATTCTCCCATACAATTTTATAAATTTGTTCCGTATTGAATTGTTTATGAACCTTATATGTTGTTTATATCCATTATCCGTGATAATATTTTATTGAACAGCATATTCAGTATCATCTTTATTGTACTATAAAATTGCATGCAAGTCAACAGGAGGACAATATGAAAACAGAAAAAAATATTTTAATTGCATTTATATTGAATTTTACATTCGCTATATTTGAATTTTTAGGCGGAATTTATACCGGAAGCGTTGCCATTATCTCCGATGCTGTACACGACATCGGGGATGCCGCAAGTATAGGGCTTTCCTTCTTTCTCGAAAGAAGGAGTAAAAAGCAACCGGATGCTATGTTTACATACGGATATGCGAGATACTCTCTTCTGGGAAGTGTAATCACGACATGCATTCTTTTATTTGGTTCTGTTCTCGTTATTTATAACGCTATCAATAAAATCATTACTCCAACCGAGATTAAGTATAACGAAATGATATGCTTTGCCATTTTGGGTGTTTGTGTCAATTTCTTCGCGGCTATCTCCACACGCGGAAATGACTCACGCAACCAGAAAGCTGTAAATCTTCACATGCTTGAGGATGTGCTGGGTTGGACGGTTATACTGATTGGTGCTGTTAGTATGAAGTTTACCGGCTTCGTATTTATTGACCCTCTTTTATCTATTGCAGTAGCCGTATTCATTCTGATAAACGCAGTGAAAAACTTAAAAGAAACAACCGATATCTTTCTTGAAAAAACACCGCACGGTATTGTTGTTAATGAAATCATGGAGCATATTCGCGCTATTGACGAAGTTATGGATGTTCACCATGTTCACATTTGGAGCATGGACGGACAAAACAACTACGCCACTATGCACATTGTTACAAATGCTGCAAGT
The DNA here is from genome assembly GCA_045648645.1 of Clostridia bacterium. GTDB lineage: Bacteria > Bacillota > Clostridia > UMGS1883 > UMGS1540 > SIG447. Next base: position 17,827 of record JAZROH010000100.1, read on the forward strand.
CCCGAAATCAAGCATAAAATCAAAGAGGAACTATATAAACACGGTATATGTCATGTTACGCTTGAATTTGAGAATGAAGAAGAATCCTGTCACGAAAAAAACTGTCGTACATTTTTCAAAGAAAGCAAAGGACACCATCACCATCATCACAACTAAACATATATGGGGTGTAGCAAAATGCTCACACCACACAAGACAAAAGAAACGTTTAATAAAGCCTTTTGGTTGCAATTAAAATGATAAAATAAAAAAAAATTCGTCATTTGACGAATTTCTATTATATAGCGCCTTGTGTTTTGAACAAACTTCGCCTCTTGACGTACCCTCGTACGCCTTCGGGTAACCCAACAAAGCCCCCAAAATGGGCTTTGTTGGCTCAGTTTGTCCAATCTGAGCTATTTTTCGTCCACCCAAAAGGAGCCGTAGCAAAATGGAATTCATTTTGCTACGGCTCCTTACGCTTTTTGTTGAAACCTGTACAAGTTTATACATTTGGGAACGCGTTTTACGAATAATTACTTATTCATTTTCTCCAAGTCGTTTTTACGAATTTCAACTCGTCTTACCTTACCGCTGATTGTTTTGGGAAGTTCATCCACAAATTCAACAATTCTCGGATATTTATACGGCGCAGTATGTGTTTTAACGTATTCCTGAATATCTTTTTTCAGTTCATCTGTGCCTTCTGTTCCTTTTACAAGTACGATGGTAGCCTTTACAATCTGTCCGCGTACTTCATCGGGAACAGGTGTGATTGCACATTCCAAAACATAAGGAAGCTCCATGATAACGCTTTCGATTTCGAAAGGCCCGATGCGGTAGCCGGAGGATTTGATAACATCATCAATTCTGCCGACATACCAAAGATATCCGTCTTCATCCATCGTTGCCTGGTCGCCGGTATGATAATATCCGTCATGCCATACTTCGTTTGTCTTTTCTTCATCAAGATAATAACCGATAAAGAGACCGCAAGGGATGTCATCCTTTACACGGATACAGATTTCGCCTGTATCACCCGTCTTACATTCGTTGCCGTCGGGGTCAAGCACAACAACATCATATAAAGGACTCGGTCTGCCCATAGAGCCGATTTTCGGTTTGGAGCCTACAAAGTTTGCGATAGAAAGCGTCGTTTCCGTCTGACCGAAGCCTTCCATGATAGTAAGCCCCGTTGCTTTCTTGAACTGATTGAATACTTCGGGATTAAGTGCCTCGCCCGCGGTTGTTGCATATTCAATGGAAGAAAGGTCATACTTTGACAAGTCTTCTTTGATAAAGAAGCGATACATGGTAGGCGGCGCACAGAAAGTTGTGATGTTATATTTTGCAAACATCGGCAAGATATCTTCCGAATGGAAACGGTCAAAGTCGTATGTGAACTGTGCTGCTTCGCAGAGCCATTGTCCGTAAAGTTTACCCCAAAGCGCCTTACCCCAACCTGTATCGGAGATTGTAAAGTGAAGTCCGTCAGGATTTACATTGTGCCAATGCTTTGCAGTAGGATAATGTCCGAGTGCATATTTATAGGAGTGCGTTGCGATACGAGGATATCCGGTTGTTCCGGATGTAAAGAGCATCAGCATCGGGTCGTTACCGCAAGGTGTGGTTTCCGTGCGGTCAAAGTGTGTGCTGAAGCGTTCCATTTCCACATTGAAATCGTGCCAACCTTCTTTACTTCCGCCAACCAAAACTTTAACCATACCGGGATAGTTTACTGCTGCCTTTTCTGCTTCCGTTGATACATCGCCGTCTGCAGTACACACAATTGCTTTTACCTTCGCCGCTTTATATCTGTAATCAAAATCGTGTTCTACAAGCTGATTTGTTGCAGGGATTGCAATAGCACCGATTTTATGAAGGGCAAGCATTGAGAACCAGAACTGATAATGGCGCTTTAATACAAGCATTACTGTATCGCCCTTTTTGATGCCGAGTGATTCAAAGTAGTTTGCAGTTTTTGCAGAATACTTTTTCATGTCGCTGAAGGTAAAGCGTCTGTCCGTCTTATCGTTTGCCACCCACATCATGGCAAGTTTATCAGGATTCTTTTCTGCGATAGCATCGACACAGTCGTATGCAAAGTTGAATGAATCTTCGTTTTTGAATTTGATGCCATTGAATACACCGTTTTCATCATACGATGATTCGATGAATTTATCCGCAACAGTTTCCGTTTTTTGCTTTTTAGCAGCTACCTTTGCGAAAGTCACAGGTGCTTCTGGATATTCTTCGCTGACCTGACCGTCCTGCGGGTTTAAAACAACCGCATGGAATTCACAACCGCCTTCCGAAACTGCAACCATACCGTGCGGGATGATGCTGTTATAAAAAATGGAATCCCCTTCGTTTAGAATGTCTACATGATTGCCAACCTGCACCTTGAGAGAGCCTTTGACGATAACGTCAAATTCCTGCCCGTTGTGGGAATTCAGCTGCATCGGCGTGTTCTGTTCCTCTTCCAGATATGGGAATTTAACGAGAAAGGGTTCTGCAAGCTTTTCTTTGAATTTGGGTGCAAGGTTATTATACTCTACACCGTGCTTCTTTACGATTTTAAGCCCCTCGCCTTTTCTTGTGATGGCGAAGGAGGTAAGGGTTGAGCTTGTTCCCTCAAGCAAATCAACGACCTCAACGCCACATGCCTTTGCGCATTTGTAGATAAAGGTAAAGCTGAAATCCGTTTCGCCCATCTCTAAAACCTTGTAATCCTCTGCGGACACCCCGCAAAGCTTTGCAAGTGCTTCCTGTGTGTAGCCTTTTGCTTCGCGCAGGTCACGGATTCTGCCTGCGACTTCTTTCAAACTGTAATCCATTGTTTTTGTCTCCTTTCACTTTCGACAAATTAAATATTTGGTTACAAATTTGAATAAAACAAAAAACCCGTCTCAAAAGAATTCTTTGAGACGAGTTATAATAACCCGCGGTACCACTCAAATTACGAAATATAAATATTCCGTCACTTACCGAGCTCTAACAAGCCCTTTGCCTTTACGCAGCATTACGGAAGGAGTCTACTCACATTTTGTTTTCGGTCCTCCGACTCAGAGGTGATAAGTCATTGGAAAGCTCCGCCATTGCCTCGCACCAACCGGCAACTCTCTCAAGGCTTTGCAATCCGACCGTCCTCGTCATAGTCGTTCTTTGTGATATTCAAATTTAAATATATTATACTCTAGCAAGAATAAATTGTCAAGCCTTTTTTTAAAATTTTTTAAATTAAAACAAAATATATCCATTTTTGTAGTATTCTATGCTGAAATCGTGTAAAAAGTGTCAGGGTTTTAATAGAATATTGCATGTAATTTACTTTTAAAACATCTTGGATTTTTCAAAGACTTTGACAAGGACAAGCCCGATGATAAGCCCTGCTATTCCCTGTACGCCGTTTACCGGAATATTTACAGCAGACGGTGTAAAACCGTACATAAATCCCTCAAATACAAAGTAACCGAAAAGCATTGTAAGTTCAGCCAAAATGCCGCCGATAATTCTTGAAGGTGTTTTACCAAGTCTATGATGCATCCCCTTAAAGCAAAAATGGGCGATAATTGCCATAACGCCTTTAATTCCAAATGTTGCGAGGGCATATATCGCATAGCCCGAGAATACATCCGCAAGTGCAGAGCCGATGCCTGCCGCCGCAAATCCGTATGCAGGCGGCAAAAGCCATCCCGAAAGAAGTACAACACAATCACCTAGGTTTACGTATCCTCTTAGCGGTGACGGTATTTTAATAATCATTGTTGCCACGCAGCAAAGTGCTGCAAGCATGGAAGCAGTCACAACCTTTTGTGTGTTTGTTTTCATTTCGGAAAACCCCTTTACAAAACTTTTTATTTAGTATATAATAAAACTGAACATATCACAATTACCAATTAGGGAGAATTTAATATAACCAGATGAAATACGCAATTGATACAAATTCCAAACAAAAAGCATATATGCAGCTATACCAACAGCTTAGAACGGACATCATAAATTCTGTTTACAAATACGGGGACAAGCTTCCTTCCAAGCGTATGCTTGCAGATGAAACGCTGACAAGTGTTATTACCGTCATGCACGCCTATGAAATACTATGTGATGAAGGGTATATTGAATCTAAAGAACGTAGCGGATACTTTGTTACATATCGCAAAAACGATTTTGTACCCATTACTGAAAACGAGGCGCACGATTTATCTTCTACGCTCCATCCCTATCATACAAGCGACTTCCCCTTCTCTGTCCTTGCAAAAACAATGCGTACCGTAATATCCAAGTACGGAGAAGAGATTTTAGTAAAATCTCCAAACGCAGGTTGCTCCGCCCTTAGAAAAGCTATCTCTGATTACCTTGCAAGGGGCAAAGGAATCCACGTTTCCTATAACCAGATTATCATCGGTTCAGGCGCCGAATATCTGTATGGACTTATCGTGCAATTTTTGGGAAGGGATAAAATTTATGCACTTGAAAATCCATCCTATGAAAAGATTCACTCTGTATACAAGGCAAACGGTGCAAAATGTGATTTACTCAGATTAGGCAAGGATGGAATTCTTACGTCACAGCTTGCAAAAACGAAAGCATCCGTCCTTCATATAACCCCTTTCAGAAGTTTTCCAAGCGGCATCACCGCAAGTGCATCCAAGCGAAATGAATATATTAAATGGGCAAAAGACCGAAACGGCGTGATTATCGAAGATGATTTCAATTCGGAATTTACCGTATCTACCAAAAATGAGGATACTGTTTTTTCGCTCGAGCCCGCGCGCAGCGTGATATATGTAAACACCTTCACAAAAACAATTGCGCCGTCCATGCGAATCGGGTATATGGTATTGCCCGAAGACCTCGTCAATCCGTTTTTTGAGAAAATGGGGTTTTACTCCTGTACCGTTCCCGTATTTGAGCAATATGTCCTTGCCGAATTTATTATAAACGGTGATTTTGAAAGACACATAAACCGAAGCCGAAGAAAACTTCGTCAGATGCTTAAAAATAAATAAGCTGATTTTACAAAATGTCTATGTGTTCCCCGTTTAGAGCCTTATTCATACTTCTCACCGCACAAAACTTCCCGCACATGGAACAACTTTCCGCAATTTCAGGCTTTCTGTCCTCTCTGATTTTCTTTGCCGTTTCGCTGTCAAGGGAACATTCCCACTGCATATCCCAATCAAAGTTTCTGCGTGCGTCAGCCATTTTATCATCCATATCCCTTGCGTGCGGTATTTTCTTTGCAATGTCTGCGGCATGCGCTGCAATCTTAGAGGCAATAATACCTTGCTTCACATCCTCTACATTTGGAAGCGCAAGATGTTCTGCGGGTGTTACATAGCAAAGGAAGGCTGCACCGGAGGAGGCTGCAATCGCCCCGCCTATAGCCGATGTTATATGGTCATATCCGGGTGCGATATCCGTTACAATCGGTCCTAATACATAGAAAGGTGCTCCCATACAGATCGTCTGCTGAAGCTTCATATTTGCTTCAATTTGGTCAATCGGCATATGTCCGGGACCTTCAACCATAACCTGAACGTCTTTCTCCCATGCTCTTTTGGTCAGTTCTCCAAGACGGACAAGCTCCTCAATTTGACACACATCACTTGCGTCTGCAAGGCAACCGGGACGGCATGCATCACCAAGAGAAATTGTAACATCATATTCACGGCATATGTCAAGTATTTCATCAAAATACGCATAGAATGGGTTTTCATTTCCTGTCATGCTCATCCACGCAAACACCAAAGAGCCGCCACGGGAAACAATATTCATTTTTCTTTTATGTTTTTTTATTTGTTCAATCGTTTTTCGCGTAATACCACAATGTATCGTTACAAAGTCAACGCCATCCTGTGCGTGCAGCCTTATTACATCAATAAAATCCTTTGCTGTAAGCGTATCTAAATCTCTTTGATAGTGAATCACACTGTCATATACGGGAACTGTTCCTATCATTGCCGGACATTCGCTTGTCAGCTTTTGTCTGAACGGCTGCGTATTGCCGTGAGAGGATAAGTCCATAATTGCCTCTGCTCCCATATTTACTGCTGCCATAACCTTTTCCATTTCAATATCATAATCTTTGCAGTCTTTAGATACTCCTAAATTTACATTAATTTTGGTGCGAAGCATAGACCCTACACCATTTGGATCTATACAGGTATGTAATTTATTTGCACAAATAGCAACTTGACCTTTTGCAACAAATTCTCTTATTTCTTCAGGTGTTCTGTATTCCTTTTCGGCTACAGCCTTCATCTCCGGTGTTATAATGCCTCTTTTTGCAGCATCCATTTGTGTAGTATACTTTCTCATTTCATGCATCCTTTCAAGCAGATATTTCTTCGGTATATTTTGCCTTCAAATCAAAGTTATGCATAAGCGGCCCCGCGCCCAGCCCTAAATCAAGCTTTGCAGCGAGGGCGTTTGATATGTATTCCTTTGCTCTTTTAACGGACTCGAACATAGAAAACCCTTTTGCAAGATTTGCCGCAATCGCACTTGACAGCGTGCACCCCGTTCCGTGTGTGTTTGGATTATCAATGCGCTTACCGTAAAACCAATGAAACTCTCCCTCCGCATATAATAAATCATTTGCATCATTTAGATTGTGACCACCCTTTAAGAGTACTGCACAACTATATTTGTCAGCGATACATTTTGCACTTCTTTTTATATCGCTGTCCTCGTTTATCGTAATTCCCGAAAGTTTTTCCGCTTCAGGAATATTCGGTGTAACCATCGTTGCAAGCGGAAACAATTTTTCCGTAAGCGCTGATACTGCATCAGGGTTCATAAGTCTTGCGCCGCTTGTTGAAACCATTACGGGATCTAATACAATGTTCTTCGCCTTAAAAGACTTCAGTGTGTCTGCAATAACAGAGATAAGTTCGGCGGATGGAACCATACCGATTTTCACGCTATCCGGAACGATGTCCCCAAACACTGCCTCAAGCTGAAGCCGCAGAAATTCAGGTGTGGATTCCTGAATACCCCAAACCCCTTTGGTATTTTGTGCAGTAAGTGCGGTTATCGCACTCATCGCATAAACGCCGTTCATTGTCATAGTTTTTATATCCGCCTGCATGCCGGCACCTCCGCAGGAATCACTGCCTGCAATGGATAATACTGCCTTCATAAACACTCTCCTTTCAATCAAAGCATTTTTATAGCATCTTTAATCGACTATCTGTATAATCCTTTATATATACGTCCGAAATCGTCTTCAGCCTTTCCTGATTTGGCTCATACAAATCTTGCACGCCTACTATGAAAAAACCGTCTGCCTTTGCCGTTTTGGCAGCATACAGGGCATCCTCATATACACAGGTTTCTTTCTTTAGGGTACCAAGATAAAAATGTGCTGCCCTGTATATCTCTGGAGAAGTTTTTCCGGCGCCAAAATCAGTACCCGTAAATACCTTCGAGAAATATTTTGATATTTCTAACCGCTGCAAGGTTTCTTTTACCAGTTCCTTATCGGATAAGGTTGTAATGCACATTTTAACGCCGCTGGCATCCAGATGCTCCAGATATTCTTTTATGCCGTTTTTAAGCGTTACTTTTGTTCTGTAGAAGTCTTTTATCATTTCATTAACACCGCTGATTATTTCACACACCGAAAGCGATACGCCATAATTTTCGCGATAATAAGTTGCTGCTTCCTCAAGGGTAAGCTTCGCAAAGGTTTCCTTAAGGTTTTCTCGCGGCGCAATCCCAAGAGAACGCAGATAATCCGTACAGATATTATCCCAGATATACATTGAGTCAACCAAAGTACCGTCAAAGTCAAAAATTGCGCCTTTTAACATAGTCCCAATTCCTTCACTTTTGATATTAAATCCATACCAGCCTGCTTTGGATTTTCTGCTTTCATAATTGCAGATACCACGCAAATTCCGGCAATCGGTATTCCTTTTAGAATATCAACATTGTCTTTGTTAAGTCCGCCGATAGCATTAACCGGGATAGGGACTGCGCCCAAAATATCTTTTAATGTGTCCGTAGAAGTCAAGACCGTCTTAACCTTTGTTGTTGTAGGATAAATTGCTCCAACCCCAAGGTAATCTGCCCCCTGTGTATACGCTTCTACTGCTTGCGCAACCGTCTTAGCAGTCGCACCGACAATTTTATCTTCACCCATAAGCTTCCTTGCCATAAAAACGGGCAGATCGCTTTGTCCCACATGCACGCCCTCGGCGTCTACGGCTAATGCCACATCTACCCTATCATCAATAATAAGCGGAACATTATATTTTTTTGTGATGGCATGAACCTTTTTAGCAAGGGCTATATATTCTCTTGTGGTCTTTTCTTTTTCACGAAGTTGCAAAAGTGTCACGCCGCCTTTTAAGGCTTCTTCCACACGAAAAAGGAATTCTTTCTCCCTACAATTTGTACTGTCCGTTATAAAATAAAGTTTTGTATTTAATTCTTTCATCCACTACACCTCACACATACAGATAATCGTTAAGCACGGGTTGTAACCCTTCATCTGCAATATCTTTATACATCGCATCAAGACTACGGTTATCATCAATTTCAAATTGTTCATCGCCCTCGACGTCGTCTGTTTCTTTTCCGGTATATTTGCTTTCGTGGTCACCAATACCCGTTGAAACACCTGCCGAAACTTTTGTTGCCGCTATTTTAACAATGCCGTTTCTGAAAGATGCACTTTCACGGGAAGATACGGTAATCCCTACAAACGGGAGAAAAATTCTGTAAGCACATAGTATCTGGCAAAGCTCTGTTTCATGAACATCCAGCGGATTTATTTTCTCGTTATTTACAATGGGGCGAAGCCTTGGACAAGAGAGCGACATTTCTGCGTGCGGATATTTTCTTTGCAGAAAATACACGTGAAGCGCACTTGCTAAAGCATCCTTTCTAAAGTCCGAAAGCCCTAAGAGGGCTGAAAATGCTACACCGCGCATCCCGCCCATGAGCGCTCGCTCCTGTGCATCAAAACGATACGGCCATACACGCTTATGCCCTAAAAGGTGGAGCTTTTCATATTTTTCGATATCGTATGTTTCCTGAAAAACCGTAACATAGTCGGCTCCACATTCATGAAGATATTTATATTCAGCAGTATTCACGGGATAGATTTCAAGTCCAACCATTTTGAAATACTTTCTCGCAAGAGAGCATGCTTTACCAATATATTTGATATCACTTTGACTGCGGCTTTCACCGGTGAGTATAAGTATTTCCTCCATACCACTGTCTGCTATAACCTTCATTTCCTTTTCTATTTGCTCATATGTAAGTTTCATTCGTTTTATATGGTTGTAGCAATTGAACCCGCAGTAAACGCAATAGTTCTCGCAATAGTTTGCAATATATAAAGGTGTGAACAAATATACCGTATTTCCAAAATGCTTGCTTGTTTCCATTCTTGCGCGCTCTGCCATCTGTTCCAAGAAGCTTTCCGCCGCAGGTGAAAGAAGTGCCTTAAAGTCTTCAATTGTACATTTTTCGCGCCGGAGAGCTGCTTTTACATCTTCTGCTGTATATTTTGAATAGTCAAAAGAATTCATTTCTTCCATAACGCTTTGGCAAACATTAGATTCTATTTTTTCCATTCCGGGCATATATTCCATATGATTGCTTCTTGATGAAGGTTCTGTTTCTAATTTATGTTTTTTCTCAAGTGTTTCGGCGGATAAAAACTTCGAGTCAACAAAGAATTGATTTTCCATAGCTTTCCTCCTAATCACGCAAGAATCCTGTAAGCGGATCTGAAGCGGATGCACCACGAGTTAGAACTCTGCCAAGACCTGATAAATATGCCTTTCTGCCTGCTTCAATAGCATTTTTGAAAGCAGATGCCATAAGCGGCAGATTTCCGGCAGTAGCAAGTGCGGTATTTGCCATAATAGCCGCAGCACCCATCTCCATTGCTTCACAAGCCTGCGAAGGTTTACCAATTCCTGCGTCCACAATAATCGGCAAGTCAATCTCATCAATCAGTATTTGAATAAAATCCTTTGTTGCAAGACCTTTGTTAGAGCCTATTGGAGAAGCAAGCGGCATTATTACCGCGGCACCGGCACTTGCCAAATCACGGGCAACATTCAAATCAGGGTACATATACGGCATTACAATGAAACCTTCACTTGCTAAAATTTCAGTTGCTTTAATAGTTTCCTGATTGTCGGGAAGTAAATATTTTGCGTCCCGCATAATTTCAATCTTAACAAAATTACCGCAACCAAGCGCGCGGGCAAGCCGGGCAATTCTTACCGCTTCCTGGGCAGTTCTTGCTCCGCTTGTGTTCGGTAAAAGAGTTATTCCTTCGGGAATATAGGCAAGTATGTTTTCTTGCTCTTTTGTGTTTGCGCGGCGTACTGCGAGCGTTATAATCTCGGCTCCGGCATCTTTCACCGCAGCTTCGATAAGATTTAATGCGTATTTACCCGAACCTAATATAAAACGGGAATTAAATTCGTGTCCGCCGATAATAAGTTTGTCGTTATTCATTTGTCATTCCTTCTTTCTAAACTTCAAGTTCTTCTGCTATAATTCTGAGCACCACATGTGCCTGGTGCGATGCACATACAGAAACTCTTGATGCTACAAGTCCAATTCCGTCTTTTGCATCACTTTTTTCATCCCCGCAAAGATAAAAGCGTTTTGAAATTCTTCTTGTCTTTACCAGATTAGCACTATCTAAACCTGCCATTCCCGATGCGGCAACAATATATTTTTCCGGCATTTCCGATAACACGAAGTTTACAAGGTTTGCTTTTTCTTCTGCCTTATCAAACGCCTCGCAAATTATATCCGCGCTTTGCAAAAGCGCATAATAATTGTTTTCATCCATAGAAACAGTATGGATTTCCGTTTCAAGATATGGTGTAATTTCTTTGAGATTGCAAGCTAAAGCTTTGGTCTTATACATCCCCACCTGACAAGCCTTGTATTGTTGTCTGTGTAAATTTGTAATATCCACCTTATCGAAATCAATCAGTATAAGCTTTTTAACACCTGCTCTTGCAAGCAATATGGCAATATTTGAACCAAGACCACCCAGACCGCAAATTGCAACGGTTTTTGATGAAATTTTGTCTTGCAACGCTTTCCCATGTCTTTCTTCGAGTGCTTTTGTCCATTCGTTTTTATCCGGTATCATATTAACCCCCTCCTACGAAGCTTACAATTTCAACACAATCGCCGTCATCCAGATATGTGCTTTCGTATTGCGATTTCGAAAGAATACCCCCGTTAAGTTCTACCGCAACACACTTTGTATCATATCCTGCCTCCAATAAATACTTTTGTATGCTTTTTCCGGAAACATCAAAGCTTTCTCCATTAATCTTTACCACTCCATTCACCCCCAAGGCAATAAAAAAGGAAGCTACCGATTTGGTAACTTCCAATTTGCACTTTGTTATTCCTAAACGCTGCGTTCAGGCATCCCTACGTTGGCATTATCCAAATCAGGTTCTCGGTCGAAGGTTATACCTTCCTCTCAGCCTGTAACACAAGCTCCCGTTTTTTATTTATTTTTATATAGTATACCACTTTCCTGCAAGCATTGCAAGTTTTTTGCAAAAAATAATTTATCAACTGTATTTTCTAAACTTCAAGATTGCTTTGAACATATCTCCGTCAAGGATGATCTCAAATTTGCCGTTACAAATTTCAGTATAGCTTTTTGCGATTGCAAGACCAAGACCATTGCCTTCTTGAGTTCTTGATTCATCTCCTCTGACAAATCTGCCTACAATTTCTTCTGCACTAAAGTCCATCGGATAAGATGCAATGTTCTTGAACTCCATAACAACTTCGCCGTTTTCTTCATAAGCAGAAATAAATACTCTCGTGTTCTTCATAGTGTACTTGAGAATGTTGCTTATCAAATTGCTTATTACACGGGACATCTTTCTTCCATCTGCAGAAATGTATAATTCCTTTGGCGCAGTAACGCAGAAAGGAAGCTCTGATTTCTTGATTTCATTGTCATGCTCTCCGAGCGATTGATTGATAAGTAGTAATACATCAAGTTTTTCTAAAACAACACTTTCGTTTCCGCTTTGCACCTTTGATATGTCAAACAAGTCCTGCGTTAAAGTTTTAAGTCTATCGCTCTTTTTTGCGATAATCAGAGCATAGTCTTTAGCTTCCTCTGGTAAGCCTTCTACATTAGCCAAAAGCTCTGTATAACTAATTATGGATGTAAGAGGTGTCTTGAGATCGTGAGATACATTAGTAATAAGCTCTGTTTTCATTCTTTCTGCCTTTACTTTAGCAGATACAGACTCATCAAGTCCTTTGGCAATATCATTGATGTTAGCAGCTAACACCTTCATATCTTCGCTCTTTAATTCAGGAATTTTGTATGCTACATTTCCGTTTCTGACTTCGCTGACACCTTTTTTCACTTCGTCAAGGTCTTTGGCACGATATGCCACAACAAATGCTGCAAGTCCAAACAATAAAATACCAAACATAAACCATACCGGAGATACCGGAGAAATTATTACACCCATTCCAAAACCGCCGATTAGTGCAGTATATACGAAAAGCATACTGATAAGAATGATGCCTGTCTTCTTTGATAATGTTTTGAAAACAAGGTTTCTATATCCTATAAATCTGTTGCGAAGCCATCTGAGAATAGCAAATAATGTTTTGAAAACCCATCTTGCAACACGGATAATAATGCTTGATTCTACAAATCTTTTGCACTTTATATTTCTGATAATAGAGAGTATGGATGTAATAACAACCGCACTTGTAATTGCTGCTGAGAAACCCACAACCATATTCATCAAGTCGTGTGGAAGATGTCCAGTAAAGTAATCATCAAGTAATATAATACAAATTACTACTGCTCCAAACCCAAGTCCGCCTATGGAAGCCAAATGAACCTCTGTCCATATGTTATCAAGCCACATTGATTTATGTTCGCCGTCTTTATTCTTACCACATACGCATAGTAAATAGATAAAAAGAAGCAATGCAAGAATCACATAAATGAGTGTAGATGCAAAAGTGTTATTCACGACACTTTCTTGTCTGTCCCAAGCCACTTTACATTCATCAACATACGCATCTTTAACGCTTGTGCAGACTACTATTGTTGTCTTATCATACAATGAAAGTACATCAAGAAACGGATATGAATAATATCGGTTTTGACTTGATTCTCTTTCTGTATTACCTTTTTCATCACGCTTTGTTAAACGATAAAACTGTGCTGTCATAAGCTCTTTTTCGCTTGTAGCTCCGCAATTGGTAAATACCGTGTTATTCCATTTGACATAGTAATTTATTTTGTCTGCACAATATAGGTCATTCAGTCTTTCACGGATAACACCTTCATAACTTCCCGGGTCTATGAATGAATGTCCTTTTTGCAAAGATTGAATCGTTTCTTCATCTAATTCGCTATACAAGTTATCAACTGCATTAAATATTGCACTTTCGGGAGCATCAAGCAAGGAAGAAAAGAATCTTGCCTCATTAAAATCATTTTCAAACCCATAAACAAGTTCTTTTTCGTTGCAATACTCCGCAATGCCATTGGTAGCCGTTAATGCTCCTAAAACAATGCTTACAACAAACAAAAGCACGGCTATTGTTTTTGTATAGTTAGAGTATAAGAATTTTTTCATTACCAAAACCTCCTTTAATCAATCTTATAACCAATACCCCAAACAACTTTGAGATATTTCGGTTCTTTAGGATTGATTTCAATTTTTTCTCTGATATGCCGGATATGTACGGCGATCGTGTTATCCCCGACAACCGTTTCCTCGTTCCAAACATTAGAGTAAATATCTTCTGCCGAGAACACCCGTCCTCTGTTTCTCGCAAGCAGCTTTAGTATTTTATACTCAATCGGTGTAAGCCTGACATCCTCTCCGTCAACTTTTACTGTTTTACTTTCGGTATTAACACATAAACCGTCAATTACAATTTCGCCGTTTTGTTTTCCTACCCCGCCAAGAGTTGTATATCTTCTCAACTGCGATTTCACTCTTGCAACAAGCTCGGAAGGATTGAACGGCTTTGTTACATAATCATCAGCGCCGGCAGTAAGACCGAGTATTTTATCTGCATCTTCTGATTTTGCAGACAGTAAGATAACGGGGATATTTCTTGATTCCCTAAGTTTCAGCAAGGTTTTAATTCCGTCAAGCTTTGGCATCATAATATCAAGAATCATCAGATGAACCTCATTTCCTGACAGAATATCAAGTGCTTCAATTCCATCATAGGCTTTTAGAACTTTATAACCTTCACCTGACAGAAATATGCCGATACTATCAACTATCTCTCTGTCGTCATCCACAACCAATATGTTCATTTTCTTTCACCTCCAATTACAGCATACAATATAATTCTTAAGATTTGGCAATGAAAATTCTTAAGATTTCTTAATATTTAGATTTTTTTGCAAACAAAGCGAAGCTGTAAGCTTCGCTTTGTCTTTTATGGATTTTATTTGGTTGCTATTTGGTATCCTCTTCCGGCGGCTGCGCGTTTAGCTTATCGGCGAAGTGCATCTCATTCGAAATTTCAACAGCCCGCTTTACTCTTCCATAGCCTGCATTTTCAACGCATTGCTGTCCTGCCTCCGTCAGCATAAATGCAGCCATCTTGCGTGCCGGTGCATCGGGTGGTGTATCTTTTCGGAGTACAACATATGCATAGTTTGCAAGCGGATAGGAGCCGTCCGCAATCGTTTCGTCCGTCGGCATCACGCCATCAATGGCAAGAAGCTTTAAGTTTTCCTCTATGGGATAGAAATTAAACATATTGTGATAGTAATAATAAATGCTGTACCCGAGCCCGTAGCCAACAGGGGCTTCAGTTTTTGCCTTTATAACATCCGTCAGTACATTAGACATTGTGTAAGAGGTTTCTTTCTGCACCTCGGGATGAATTTCATTGCCGTTTAAGAAATGCTTTTCCATTTGTGCATGGCTACCGCTGTCATTATTTCGGCAATATGGATATAAAAGCGCGTCACTGCCGCCCACCTCGGACCAGTTATCATATGCATCATTTACATATATATTACTGATTTGCGCTTTTGTAAGCCCCGTTATGGGATTATCCTTATTTGTAAAGAATATCATCGCATCATACGCTATGGGGATAAGCTCCAATTCAACGTTCTTTTCCTGTGCCAGTTTTACAATGTCACGCCCCGGATATACGGAAGCAAAAAGCATATCCACCTCCCCGCCTATAAGCCGCTTATAGGATTCGTGGCTTTTGGAGTGCTTCGCGGGGTACTGCGGATGCGTGACCCCGTTTACAAAAAGCGTGCGATACACCTCTTCCGTAAAGGGATGTGTGGAGGTTGACCCGTCTATTTTGGGCATTTCTTTATCAAGACCAAAAGAAATTGCCAAATCGGTAGCAAACAACTGACAGTTTTTCAAAGTATTATCCAAAATATACGCAACGTCATAGCGACTAGCGCTTTTTTGCGGATAAAGCATTCTGTACGGACGGTCTGTATTCTCCCCTTCATAATCCGACACATAGTTTACCCCGATATATTGGTACGCTTCCTGCGCCCAATCGGATACAGACGCCATATCGGCAATGTTTTCCTCATTTCTCGCCGGGCAACGCAAATCGGCATATTGCAAGGCCCGCACAATCATAACTGTAATTTCTTCCCTCGTTACCGCCCGATGGGGTGAAAAGGTGCTTTCGGAATCCCCCTTCACAATTCCAGCCTTGTGCACCGCGCCCACAGCTCCATAAAACCAATCCTCCCGCGAAACATCGGAAAAAGGCATTTCCGCGCTGACAACAGGCGAAATTCCCAAAAAGCGAAGCACCATAGCAGCAGCCTCGGCACGAGTCACCGTGTCAAACGGCTTTGCTTCTCCTTTTTCATTCCCAAGAATAATGCCCACGCGGGATAAATTCTCCATGGTATGAAATTCAAATTGAGAAGCATCATAGTCCGTAAAAGGGATTTTGTCCGGCACAAATGCCTCGATTCCTCTGTCCTTATTCTCATAAGGCACAATGGCTTGCACATATCCGCCATAACAATCGGATAGCGGGATTGCCTGCTTGGAATCCTGATATCTTGCCACCGTGCGCCATGAATCATTTTCCTTTAAATCATCCGTAAAAGGAATCTTTATTTTGACAAAGTTTGCCGCCACTTCGGTATCTGCACCGTCTGCAAAAACACAGCCGCCAAAGGGAACCAGCATGCATAAAACCAAAATAAATGCTATAATTTTTTTCATTGTATGTCCCCCTTATTCCAAAAGTGTAAATGTTTGTACAATATTGGATAACTCCGTTTTCAAATCTTCGCTTGTGTTTTTGGGGTATTCCCAAGAAATGATATAGACTGCTTCGTCTGACGCATGAAGATTAAAGCACAATGCATCTCCGTCAAGCTCCGTCCCGCAAATCGGATAGCCCAAAAGGTCTTCGAAGACATACTCTTTGTTATCTCTTAAAAATCTGCTTCTTGCAGTTGCTTCATCCAAATTTTTAAATGTTATTATTTTGATTTCGACATCATCTTTTTTCGTGTATTCCCATTTTTCTTCTAAAGCACCGTCATCATAGTCTTTTTCATAACGATAACTTTTTGCAGGAATGGTAAGCGTATACCCTTTGCCTTGATGTGTTTCATCTCCGCCGCCAATAGTGGTATATATTTTATCGTTTTTGGCTTCGGGAAGATATAGGTTTTTTTGTTTATCGCTTTTGCATCCGGTAACCGTGAGAAGTGCTATCATCAGTATAAGTAAAGTTGTTTTCTGCATTAATTTTCCTCCTTTATTTGGCTTTCTTGTTGCACACCCAAGCTAAACCGAGGCACAGCAAAATGGCAACGACATACGGAATGGCAAAAAGGAATGCCGTATCTGCAGGCGCGCTAAAGCCCTTGTGTTCGATCGCACAAAGCATGCTTGCATAGTTTAAAGCCACGTCTATGCACATGGCATGGGATAAGACGAACGCAAGTGTCGCGAATACATTTCTTAAAATCTTAAATTTCTTCATTTAGCATTTCTCCTCAGTCGTTTGTCATATTTCCATCCCCGCTTACAGGGATTGCTTCTCCGAGAAAGGTCGGCTCGGGCTTAAATATAGTCTTTACGAAGTCTTTGCACCTTGCCAGAATTTCACGTGCTTCACGACCAAACTGCCCCCAATATGTACGGTAGTCAGAACTTACACCGTAGGCTTCAACTCCCAGCTTTTCCGCAATATAAAGTGCCCTGTATAAATGGTATTCCTGCGTCACAACCATAAGCTTGTCCGCCTTGAAAATCTCTTTTGCGCGGTATATACTTTCGTAGGTGGAAAATCCGGCATGGTCCATAAATATATCGCTTGATGGCACACCCGCATCCATTGCAACCCGCTTCATGGCATTCACTTCATCATAAACTTTTCTGCCATGGTCTCCACTCATAATAATTTTAGGGACTGCACCCTGCTGGTATAACGCAATCCCTCTTTTGAGTCTGTCCGCAAGCATAGCACTTGGTTCCCCGTTCTCTTTGACCTGACAGCCGAGCACTACGATGCAGTCTACATCTTTCAGTTCTGCCGCCTCGGAGGGTGTAAGTATATTCTTTCCCCCCGTATGCTTTACATAGGCGTTTACGCCTAAAACTGCCGCCAAACCTATAACTGCAATACATATCAGTATAATAAGCGTTGTTATAAAAATTTTCTTCATCGGTATATCCACCTTTTTCTAAATTATACTATTTAAAATCTATCAATCGATTCCCCTTATATCGCAGCGTTCCTTTTTCATGCATCCTGTAAGTGCCGTATGAAAGTTCTGAAACCGAAAAATGCCGTTTTTTCTTTCCGCATTGAAAGGTAATAACATATTCTTTTCGTACAAAAGATGCCTGATTTTTTCTATAAACTTGTTTGTCAAAACTCTGTTTATTGATAACAACAGCCTTTTCCTGCTTTTCTTTTGAAAAAAAGCTATACGCAAGTCTTATAAGTATGCCGAAAGCTATGAGAATACCCATGCCGCCAAAGACGTAATTTACTATCGTTCCAAACAGATTTTCCATACATGCTCCTTACTCGATTGTAAAATATACTGCATACGTATCTTCATCAAAATCTCCGGCTGCCCTGAAATCCATAATTCTTTTCGTAAGACGATAGTAGCCGGGCTTTAATGCGCCGTAGGCATATTGCCAATCTATATGCATTTCCGTTATATCATTCTTTTTTATTCCGTATGCCATACTATTCCAAACAAGCGGTGCATCGTCCTTGGGTTGCACGGGTTGCCATTCGTCCTCTACGCTTGTTTCCAGAAGGTATGCCGCCCCTGTCTGTAGCGTTCCGGAAGCCTTCCCGCAAAACTGCTCTATTTTTAGCGTCATACCGTTCGGGGTTACAGCATCGGCGTGAAAACAGATGCCCCATTTATCCTGTACGATGGCATTGTGAAATGTTTTGCCTACGCCCGCGCCGGCTGTTGCTTGCGAGCTTAACAGAGGGGCATATACTGCGTTAAATGTAATATCTTCCTCTTCGGTCAACACAATAATTTCGCTGTCCCCTGCAGCATTATTTAGATGCCCTTTCATGTAATAGCAATATTGCAAATTCTCAAATGTTCTTCCATATGTATCGTACTTTTTAAAGATTATCCTCGTGCCGTCAATACAGACTTCCTTTGTGATGCTTGTAGCATTTTGATAACCCTCGGTCTCAAAATTTGCTTCTCCCGACGTAAGCGGGATTTCGTTTTCGTTTACTGTTTTTCTAAGTTTTCCGTCAAGTGTTCCGCAGCGGGGCATTTCATCAGCTTCAAGCCCCGTGTCATAATACAAAACACCATCAACATTAAACATTCTGACGGGCTTTTTTTCCAGCTGTACGCCGAACTGCCCGCGGGCTTCGCCGCCGCTTTTACTGATAAAAATACTCGTCGGACCATCTGCACCGCCGATGACGCCGATGCTTGTATCGTTACAAGCGGTAAGCAGCAAGCTACACAGCAAAAACGTTGTTGTTATCATGCGTTTCATAGGGGGCGCATCCTCCTTTATCTTTTTTCAATATCTATATATTCTCTCGCTTCTTTTACATTGATATAAGCCGGACGGATAATCTTACCGTTATTTTGGATTTCCTCGATTCTGTGTGCGCTCCAGCCTGCAACTCTGGAGATGGCAAAAATAGGAGTATAAAGCTCATACGGAAGCTGAAGCATCTTATAAATAAGACCTGAATAGAAGTCCACATTTGCACTTACGCCCTTATATATCTTTCGCTTATCCCCGATAATCTGCGGTGCAAGTCTTGCAACTGTTTCATACAGCGCAAAATCCTCCTCGCACCCTTTTTCCTTGGCTAAATCCGCAGCACACACCTTTAAGATGTCAGCTCTCGGGTCGGACTTTGAATATACAGCATGTCCCATACCATAAATAAGACCTGCATTGTCAAATGCTTCTTTGTTTAAAAGTTTTACAAGATAGGTTTCAATCTCTTTTTCATCTTTGATATTGATAGATTTCTTCATATCATCAAACATCTGCACAACCTTGATATTCGCCCCGCCATGTCTTGGCCCCTTAAGCGAGCCAAGCGCCGCTGCTACCGCTGAATAGGTGTCCGTTCCCGACGAAGTAACAACGTGGGTGGTAAAGCTTGAGTTGTTGCCGCCGCCATGTTCTGCATGCAAAACCAAAGCAAGGTCAAGCACCTCCGCCTCAAGAGGCGTAAAATCACCACGCTTACGCAGAAGATGCAAGGTGTTTTCTGCTGCCGAAAGCTCCGGCTTGGGTTTCCGTATGTGAAGCGTCTTATCCAGATGATAATGTCTGTATCCGTGATACCCGTAAACCGCCAAAAGAGGAAGCATAGCTATAAGCTGTAGGCTCTGTCTTAATACATTTTCAACAGAGGTATCATCCGGGTTCTCATCATACGAATAAAGCGCAAGAACACTTCTTGACAGAATATTCATCATATCACGGCTCGGTGCCTTTAATATCATGTCACGAACAAATGACTGTGGCAGGCTTCTGTAATCCGCAAGCGTTTCCTTGAAGCTTTCCAGTGCATCCTTTGACGGAAGCTCGGAAAAAAGAAGCAGATAAATTACCTCTTCAAACCCAAATCTGCCCGTTTTATGAAAGCCGTTTACCAAATCTCTGACGTTATATCCACGGAAATATAATTCACCCTCACAAGGGACAGCCTCGCCATCAGGCCCTTTTTCCTTCGCTTTAATATGTGATATTTCGGTAAGACCGGTGACAACCCCGTTACCGTCAAGGTCACGAAGTCCCCGTTTCACATTATGTGCCGGATACATTTCCGGTCTTATGTTGTTATTGCTGTTTGATAATGCCGCAAGTTCTTTGATATAAGGTGTGATTTCTGCGTATGACTTTTTCAATACTTTATACCTCCCAATTTTATTTTGATACTATTACCAATTGTTATTTCAGCCAAAGCTTCTTCAAGGTAACCTTCGCCCTTACAAAATCTCACGAAGCTTATCCAAAAAGGCTTCTTCTCCAAAGGTATTTATTTTCAAAAACATTGCTTGACTGCCGCCGGAAGTAATTGCGGAAAGATGAATTGTATCTCCGTTGCCGAACAGCGTCACATTCAGGCTGACACGGTTTTTTCCCATGTAGCTGTATCTTTCAAAAACCCTTACACTGCAACGCGTATCCCCCATGCAAAAATCGCTGCTGTCCTCAAGACTAGCCGATACACTTCCGCACAAAATTCCTTCTTCAATTCTATGCAATATCGTATCATAATCACCGATAATTGTCTTTTCTAATTTTGCCATACAGACGCCTCCTATGATTATTTTATAAGTAAAGCTCCCACGTTCATAACAACCATTACTGCAAAACAAACATATCCAACGATTGCTGAAGCTTATCAGCAGTAGATTTCTCATTTCACTTCGTTCTCATATAGTCAATTCCACCTTTTTATCCTTTTATCTTTTTAATTAAAAGTGATATGACTCCAATAATTAACGAACCGAATGTTAGCATTGCCGTCATTACGCCTAATAGCATAATAGTTCCGTCTACGCCGCGATTTAACAAGTTATTTATCCAGAGCCATACTACAATAGAGAACAAAACAAAAACAATTGATAGAATATAACTCTTTTTCCATTTAAGAAACACTAGCCTGATAAGCATTCCAATTAACAATGGCAAAATCCAAATCGCAAACATATTTTGAATTTGAATATGTGTACCTGAAATGTAATCACTTAATTTTTTCACTTCGCCATCATATAATACTTGGCATGGTTCCCATTTATAAGTTTCTATCCAAACTCTTTTACCAACAAAATACAGTGTATATTGCTTTTCATTTTCATTTATATCGAACTGGATAGAAATAAAGCGACCTTCATAATCAACTTCTTTGGAATCATCTAAAATTTCAATACTGCTTAAATCAGAATTATGTTCCGTTATGTATTTCTGCAACAATGCACTCTTATATTTGTCAAATATAAAGGTGTCAAATCCACCGCCACAAGCACCTGCATCATAACTTACCGGCGCAAAGTGAACGTATAGGGAGCATGCAATGGCAAATAAGACCATACAGATTATAATAGTCAACACAGTCTTTTTCATCTGGGTTCCTCCTTACCGGTCGTAGTTTTAACCGACACAAAATATACCATCAGCACTGCAATCGGGATGATTACGAGATATGATATAATGTTGGGCGATGTAAAATTATATGTGTTTGACACCTCTCCAAATTCAAGCAAGTATCTACATCCAAGGCCGATAATTGTAAATAGCAATGCCTGAATATATATGAACTTTCCTTTCTTGGCTCCGTAAAGTCCGGAAAGTGATACGCCAATAATCCCATATTGCGCAACAAACAAATACACCCGTATAAAACTTAGGGGGATTTGTTCACTGTGAATCGGAAACGAAAAACAACCTGCAAAAACGATATATAAAAGCAATAATTTTTTCAAGCCTTTTTTGTGTTTCTCTGCAAACGTCAAAGTCCGAACCTCCTTTTTCGTATTAGACGCATACCGTGCGGAAAAAGTTCCCGTCCGTAATACGCATTTCTATGCAAAAACGCAAGAACGAATATCTCTATATCTTTCCAAAACGTACTTTGTATTTTCGTCAATGGATTTCGTTGCATCTATACACAGTACCGGACACACAAGCTCAGAAATAAACGTTTTATGTTCCTTCAAAGTGGAATTTGGGGCAGTTTCCGCATAGTATCTCTTGGCACACGCCAAATAATCACGATATACGGAGGATGCTTCATACATATCTCCGCCCGGAAGGACCCGATTCCCCCATCGGGCAACAGACCGCTTTCGAATCCTTTCTGCGCATATCGCAGGGGGTGCCTCCATAAAAACTGCAAGTTCAAACATTTCTTTAAAATGATTTCGTATACTGAACATGGAGCCGGACATAACAAAGTGAGGGTGCTCGGATAACTTTTCCTTCATTTTGCTGATACGCTGTTCTCTGTCCTGCATAACCGTGTACGGAATTTCCGTATCCCACCTCCATGTATAATCGTCAATATCCAGATGCGGGAAACAAAGCGCGCTAGCAACAGCTTTTCCTAAAGTCGTATCTCCCACTCCCATTGCGCCAAACAAAATAATTCCTTTCGACACCTCATCCCCTCCTTTTCCATGCGCGTATATTTTAACGTATTATAAAAAGTGCTTATAGAGCAGAAAAGTTTCGCCAAAAGGCGAAACTTTCCTTACAAAATAAACTATTACATTTGAAAAGTACTATTCCCGCCACTTTATAAAATTGTAGCTTTCGAGAATTTGAAAATACTTAACCAATCTTTCATATAAAGGATGTGCTGCTTCTCCAAACTGCGCATCCACCTTTTTCCCAAGCTGGTGTATATCCTGCTCGCCGTCAATCAGTGGCCAAACAAAGCTGCCCGTTTCATCCAGATGCACATAGGTAACAGGTGGTTTTTTGAGTAGCTTTTGTGCAAGAAAATGGAAAAACCCTTTGTTTTTAATTGCAAGCGTTACAATGCCTTTTTCATCGGCTGACCATGCAAATTTTTCGTTTCGAACAGGAATTTTATCTAAATAATTTATAGCCTTCTTCATCTCAGCCACGCTTTTTCCAAAGAGAGAATTTCAGCACAGTGAGAATAATAATTCCGAAGAGAACAAGTCCGCCAACATCGGAAAACAGGGGTGAAATGCCAATTTTAGACGAAACATCAATTACAGATTCAAGCCCGAAGACCGCAAGCAGTGCCAGCAGAATACCAACAAGTCCTTCGCCTGCAATCATACCGGAGCAAAACAGAATACCGTCATTGATAATTCCCTCTTTTTCCTCTTTGTTGCGCTTAATTTTATCAAGGGCAAGACGTACAAGACCACCAACCATAATACAGGCGTTCAGCTGCACCGGCAGATATACACCGATTGCAAACGGCAATACCGGAATCCCGATAACCTCTGCAACCACAGCAACAAATACGCCGATGAACACAAGCCCCCAAGGCAGATTGCCTTGCATAACACC
>JAZROH010000101.1:0-30915 GCA_045648645.1 Clostridia bacterium
GCCTGTTTCTAATTTTCTTTTGGCATTTGTGTTTTCTGTGCTGTACGGGCTTTTGTTCCGCTTTTTCGGTATGTCCTCATCCTTCGTGGTAGAGTTTTTTGCAAATCTTTTCGCGGTAGGTATTATGCTGAATATCGGTCTCGGTATATTCAACCTGATTCCGTTTCCGCCGCTTGACGGCTCTAAGATTTTAGCTTATTTCCTGCCGAATCGTCTGTATTACAGGCTTATGGAATATGAACGGTATGCTATGCCTGTTTTAATGCTGTTACTCTTTTTGGGGATCTTGGATAAACCGTTGGCTTTTCTGCAGCAGGGTGTGTTCTCTGTTTTTTGGAAGCTTATTGTGCTGATAGCCGGGTGATAGAATGGAAGCAATTCAATTTAAATTACAGGTGTTTGAAGGACCGCTTGACCTTCTTTTGCATCTGGTACAAAAGCATAAAATTGACCTTACGGATATTCCCATTGCCGAGATTTGTGAGCAGTATCTCGCCTATCTTGCGCAAATGACGCAGATGGATATGGAAGTAACGGGTGAATTTTTGTCCATGGCATCGCACCTTTTGTATATAAAATCCCGTGTCCTTTTGCCGAAACAGGAAGAAGAGGAAGAAATTGACCCGAAGATAGAGCTGGAGGAACGGCTTCGCCTTTACAAGGCTGCAAAGGAAGCGGCAGGGAAATTAGAAGTGCGGCAGTTCAGCACTATTGATAATTATTTTAAAGCCCCCGAGGTTTTGGGGGAAGCCCCTATTGAAAATGAAAGCATACCCGTTGAAAAGCTGTGGCGTGCCTTTTTGCAGGTGGCGGAGCGCATGGAGGAAAAAGCACCGCCGCGGGTGGCGCAGTTTAAAGAGATTGTGCGGGTGCAGCGTGTATCTCTTGCAGACAGAATTACTTATGTAGGGTCGCTTCTAAAAAAAGGAGCGCGCAAACATTTTAGCAAAATATTTGAAGGGTTATATTCCCGTGACGAACGCATTGCCACTTTTCTTGCAGTTTTGCATCTTGTAAGCCGCGGGAAAATTCGAATAGAGGAACGAGAAGACGAAATTTATCTTTGCGGAGGCGAAGACGAATGACAGGAGAACTGGAATGTAAAGCGGAAGCGGTCCTGTTTGGCGCAGGCGAATCCGTAACGCTCGCAGAACTTGCGGGTGCACTGGAAATTGATATGGCGGCAGCGAGGCAAATTGTAACAAAGCTTGCCGAGCGGTATGACGCAGAAAAACGCGGGGTAAAAATTATAACCCTAGGGGATGCGTTTCAAATGTGCACACGGGAAGAATATGCGGACTGTGTGCGAAAGGTAACAGAGCCGAAAAGAAGACGGGGACTTTCCCCGTCCGCACTGGAAACCCTGTCTGTTATCGCATATCACCAGCCGATAACCAAAAGCCGCGTGGAAATGATTCGCGGCGTAGATAGCAGTTATTCCATATTAAAGCTTACCGAACGTGGTCTTATTGATGAAGCGGGAAGACTGGATGCACCGGGAAGACCGATACTCTATGTTACCACCGAGGAGTTTTTGCGTTGCTTTGGTCTTACCTCACTTGAAGCATTGCCCGAGGTGGAAATAGAGAATAAAATGGAAGAAGATAGCACAGACTAAACTCTGCGAAGGAGGGGACAGGCTATGTATATTGCCGTTTTAATACTGCTTTTCGTCTTAGTGCTTTTTGTACTGCTCCTTCTTGCGCCTTTGCGAATTCGTTTATTCTTTTCACATTTTAACGGAAAAACAGATTTCACCGTTTATGCGGGGCTTGGTTTTTTACAGGTGAATCTTTCAAAACTATTGAAAAGGAAAAAGAATGAAAAACCAAAAGAACAAAAGGAAACAACGCCTGAAAAGAAAAAGCTTTCCATGAAGGATGTGGAAAACGGATTTTTAAAGGGTGTGGAAGCGCTTCGCTATCTTAAGAAAAAGTTTACGGTAAAGCTTTTCTCCATTCGGATTCGAATGGGGCTTGGTGATGCCGCAGATACCGGAATTGCCACAGGGGCAGGGTATGCCACCATATATGGAATTTTAGGAAAAATAGACCGATATTTTATTTTGAAAAAGCACGAGGTCAGCATCATTCCTGTTTTTCAAGGAATGGGGCTTGAAATGGAGTTTCGCGGGGAATGTATTCTGCGACTTATCTATTGCCTCGGTTTAATACAAAAAATCAGAAAGGAAGATGAAACATGACACCAATTGCAGAGCTTGTCGCAACAGCGATGAACAGTATCAAGGAAATGGTAGATGTCAATACGATTGTGGGAGAGCCGGTGGAAACGACCGACGGTACCGTAATTATTCCGATTTCCCGTGTAAGCTTCGGCTTTGGCGCCGGAGGAACGGAGTTTTCCTCTAAAGCAAAGCCTGCGGAGGGGGACTCGAATTTTGGCGGCGGCACAGGCGGCGGCGTATCCATAAATCCGATGGGCTTTTTGGTGGTCAGCGGTGGAAATGTGCAGTTTTTGCCCATAAGCAAAGGCGGACCCGATAAGCTAACGGACTATATTCCCGTTGCAATCGAAAAGGTCACGGATTACATCAAGAAGAAAAAGGAAGAAAAGGACGAATAGCTTTTTGAAAAAGGCAGCCGCCAGGTTGCCTTTTTTACGGGTTTTTTACAGAAAAAACTTGACTTTAATAAAAAAAATATATATACTATAAGAATAGACAATTAAAATGGGCAAGCTACACAAATGAGGGCTTGTAGAAATGCAGTACGTCCAAGAAAGGAAAAAGCATGGTTAGAAGAGTATTTGTAGAAAAACGAACAGATGTTGAGGCGGCAGCGCTCAGAGAGGATTTAAAAAGCAATCTTGGTCTTGCGGGACTTTCGGATGTCCGCATTATTAAGCGGTATGATATAGACGGTATCACCGATGCGGAGTATGAAATGGCAAAAACCACCATTTTATCAGAACCGCAGGTGGATGACTGTTTTGATGAAAAAATTGACCTTTCGGGTCGTTATTTTGCAATTTGTTATCTGCCCGGTCAGTATGACCAGCGAGCAGATTCGGCGGCGCAGTGTATTCAGCTTTTGACAGGGAAGGAAAAGCCTGTGGTGGCTTCTGCTCGCATTATTGCGCTTTCTGGAACGCTTTCCGATGCTGATTTTGAAGCAGTAAAAAAATATATGATTAACCCTGTGGAAGCTATGGAGGCATCCCTCGAAAAGCCGGAAACGCTTGCAGCGGAAAGAACTGTACCGGATGATGTTGCCTATATTGAAGGCTTTACCGATATGGACGATGCGGCACTGTCTGCCCTTTTGGGAGATATGGGTCTTGCCATGGATTTGGATGACCTTCGTTTTTGCCGTGCGCATTTTAAAGAGGAGGGACGCGACCCTTCTGTGACGGAAATCCGCATGATTGACACCTATTGGTCTGACCATTGCCGTCACACTACGTTCCTGACAAAACTTAACAACGTAAAAATTGAGGACGGTATTATTAAGGATACATATGATGAATTCCTGAAAACAGGCAGAAAGCCCTGCCTTATGCAGATTGCAACGGCGGCGGCAAAGGAGCTTCGTAAAAAAGGTTATCTTTCTAAACTTGACGTATCCGAAGAAATCAATGCTTGTTCTATTGAGGTTGAGGCAGAAATTGACGGAGAAAAAGTTCCGTACCTCGTTATGTTTAAAAACGAAACCCATAACCATCCGACGGAAATTGAGCCGTTCGGCGGTGCAGCAACCTGCCTTGGCGGCGCAATTCGCGACCCGTTGTCGGGCAGATCCTATGTATATCAGGCAATGCGTATTACCGGCTGTGCAGACCCGCGTGCCTCTATGGCGGAAACATTGCCCGGAAAATTGCCGCAACGTAAAATTACAAAGAGTGCCGCAGCCGGCTACAGCTCTTATGGGAACCAAATCGGGCTTGCAACGGGTGTGGTAAAAGAAATATACCATCCGAATTATGTGGCAAAGCGTATGGAACTTGGTGCAGTTATTGCGGCGGCACCGAAGGAAAATGTTGTGCGCGAGGTGCCGGCAGCAGGGGATGTAATTATTCTTCTCGGCGGCAAAACAGGGCGTGATGGTTGCGGCGGTGCAACAGGTTCTTCAAAGGCGCATACGGAAAGTTCTCTGTCCACTTGTGGTGCTGAGGTACAAAAAGGAAATCCCCCCGAAGAACGCAAAATTCAGCGTCTTTTCCGCGACGGCGAAACAGCACGAATGATTAAACGCTGTAATGACTTTGGCGCAGGCGGTGTTTCTGTTGCCATAGGCGAGCTTGCGGACGGGCTTCGGATTGACCTTGATAAAGTGCCGAAAAAATATGAAGGACTAGACGGCACAGAGCTTGCCATCAGCGAATCGCAGGAAAGAATGGCGGTTGTTGTTGCAAAAGAAAATGTTGCCCGCTTTATGGAAAAAGCGGACGCGGAGAATTTAGAGGCAACCGTTGTTGCAGAGGTTACGGAAGAGCCTCGTCTTACTATGCAGTGGAGAGGCAAGAAAATTGTTGACTTATCCCGTGCATTTTTAAATACAAACGGTGCGGAAAAAGAAATTGATGTTGAAGTTTCCATGCCGAAAACGGATGCAAGCATCTATACAACCATAAAGACAGACGGCGATGCGAAAACACGTTGGCTTTCCATGCTTTCTGACCTGAATGTCTGCAGTCAGAAGGGGCTCGGTGAAATGTTTGACAGTTCCATCGGCGCAGGCACAGTCTTTATGCCCTATGGCGGAGCCACACAATTGACTCCTGCAGAAAGTATGGTTGCAAAGCTCCCGCTTATAAAGGGAGAAACCACAACCGGTACCGTAATGGCACACGGCTTTAGTCCGTACCTTTCGGAAAAGAGCCCGTTCCATGGTGCTGTTTGTGCAATCGTAGAAAGTGTAACAAAAGCAGCTGCCGCAGGCGCAAATTACGAAGATTGTTATTTAACGCTTCAGGAATACTTTGCCCGACCCGGCAGTGACCCGAAACGCTGGGGTGCTCCCCTTGCAGCGCTTCTCGGTGCATATTATGCGCAGTCTGCGCTTGGTCTTGGTGCAATTGGCGGTAAGGATAGTATGTCCGGTACTTTTAATGATATAGATGTTCCGCCTACACTAGTTTCCTTTGCTGTTTCCCCGCTTCGTGTGGACGCAGTAATCGGTAACACTTTCAAGAAAGCAGGCAGTAAGCTTTATCTTCTGCGTACACCTTTGGATGCAAATTATCTGCCGGATATGGATAAACTGAAAAAGACGCTTTCCTACTATTATAGCGTTCGTGATAAGGTGATAAGCGCGCATACTATCACAGCCGGCGGCGTTGCGGAAGCGGTAAGCAAAATGTGCTTTGGCAATCGCATTGGAGCAGATATTACTGCAGATATTGACCTGTATACGGCAATGTACGGCTCTATTCTGGTTGAAACCGATGCAGAGCTTGATGGTATTCTGATTGGCTCTACCACAGAAAAACCGGAAATTTGTGCCGATGGCATGACGATTTCCCTAAAGGAAGCGATGGATGCGTGGCAGATGCCGCTTGAAAAAGTATTCCCGACATCTGCGCCGGCAGAAGGAAAAGCAGAAACGGTTTCTTCTACGGTCACTTGCCCGCTTGTTGCAAAAGAAAGCTTTGCAAAACCCCGCGTTCTTATTCCGGTATTCCCCGGAACGAACTGTGAATATGATACGGCGCGCGCCTTCGAAAAGGCAGGTGCGGTAGCCGATACCTTTGTAATACGAAACCTCACCTCAAAAGCAATTGAAGACTCTGTTCGTACGCTTGCCGAAAAGGCAGATAAAGCCCAGATTATTATGATTCCCGGCGGCTTTAGCGGCGGTGATGAACCGGATGGCTCCGGAAAGCTTATTGCTACAGTTTTCCGTCAGGCGGCGGTACGTGAAAGCGTAATGAAGCTTTTAAAACAGCGTGACGGTCTTATGCTTGGTATCTGTAACGGTTTTCAGGCACTCATAAAGCTGGGCCTTGTACCGTTTGGTGAAATTCGCGATATGGATGCAGATTGCCCGACGCTGACCTACAATAATATCGGTCGCCACGTATCCACTATGGTACGTACACGCGTTTCGTCCACGCTTTCGCCCTGGCTTGCAAACACAAAGGTGGGAGATATTCATTCCGTTGCTGTATCCCATGGCGAAGGAAAATTTGTGGCGAACGATGCGGTACTCTCTTCGCTCCTTAAAAACGGGCAGATTGCAACGCAGTATGTAGATGAAACCGGCAATGCCACGATGGATTCGCCTTATAACCCCAATGGCTCTCTATGGGCTATTGAAGGTATTTGCAGCCCTGACGGACGTGTTCTCGGTAAGATGGCACATTCGGAACGCGCACAAAGCTATACGTATCAGAATATTCCGGGCGAGAAGGAGCAGGGACTCTTTATCTCCGGTGTAGAGTACTACAAGTAGGAAGTAAGGAAGGAAAGAAAAATGAAAGTATCAAAATTGCTCATGCCCACACTTCGTGAAGTACCTGCGGAGGCGGAAATTGTCAGCCATCGCTTAATGCTTCGTGCGGCACTAATCAGAAAGCTTGCTGCGGGTGTATATTCGTATCTGCCGCTTGGTCTTAAAACCCTTCGAAATGTTGAACGGGTAATTCGTGAAGAAATGGATAAAGCAGGTGCGCAGGAGCTTTTAATGAGTGCGCTTTTGCCTGCAGAAGCGTATATGGCAACAGGTCGTTGGGATATTTTCGGTTCCGGCATGTTTCGCCTAAAGGATAGAAATGACCGTGACTTTTGCCTCGGTCCAACCCACGAGGAAATTTTTACGGAAACCGTTAAAAATGAAGTGCGTTCCTATAAGGAACTGCCGATGACCTTATACCAGATTCAAACCAAGTATCGCGATGAGCGCCGTCCCCGCTTCGGTGTTATGCGCAGTCGCGAATTTGTTATGAAGGATGCGTATAGCTTCGACCTGACGCAAGAAGGACTCGATAAGTCCTATGAAGCGATGTACAAGGCATATTGTGCGATTTTTGACCGCCTTGGGCTTGATTATATTGTGGTGGATGCAGATAGTGGTGCAATGGGCGGAAGCGGATCACAGGAATTTATGGTAAAATCCGAGGTGGGCGAGGATGTTATCGCTTATTGTGAAAAATGCGGATATGCTGCAAACGAGGAAAAGGCAGTATGCATGCCCGGGAAAATGGAGTATCCAGAGGACGAAAAGCCCATGGAAAAACTGGAAACGCCGAATGCGCATACCATTGAGGAATTAACGAACTCCTTGTCTGTTCCGGCATATCGGTTTGCAAAGACCCTTATTTATAAGGTTGGCGAACAGTATGTAGCCGTTATGGTGCGTGGTGACAGAGAAGTAAATCCCGTAAAACTTCAAAATCTTCTTGGGTCTTCCGAGGAAGCAGAGCTTGCAGAACCTTTTGCCGTTTGTGAGATTACAAAGGCAGAGGTTGGCTTTGCAGGACCTGTCGGTCTTTCCATTCCTGTGTATGCAGACCACGAAGTTATGGAAATGAAGCAGATGGTTGTCGGTGCAAACGAAACCGGATATCACTATATCAACGTAGAGCCTGGACGTGACTTTACACCGGCGCAGGTTGCTGACCTTCGCACCATCGTAAGTGGTGATATTTGCCCCAAATGCGGTGGACGCATTGAAACGGTACACGGCATTGAAATTGGTCATATCTTTAAATTGGGGACAAAATATGCTAAAACTTTAGGTCTTACCTTTCCCAACGAAAATGGAGAAGAAGAACCTGTTATCATGGGATGCTACGGTATCGGCGTAAACCGTTGTATCGCGGCAGTTATCGAGCAGAATCATGATGATAACGGTATTATTTGGCCCATGTGCATTGCACCGTATAAGGTTGAGATTGTGGTTGTAAATGCCGGTGACGAAACCCAGATGAACATGGCACAAAAGCTTTATGATATGCTCACAGAAAATGGTGTGGAAACGCTTTTGGATGAACGTGATGAACGCCCCGGTGTTAAATTTAAGGATGCTGATTTAATTGGTATTCCTGTTCGAATCACTGTTGGCAAAAAGGCGGCAGATGGCATAGTAGAGTTCAAAAAACGTGATGGTGATGGCTTTGCAGAAATGCTTTTTGCTGATGCAGCCGCCGAAGCACTTCGTCTTGCCGGGGAGGCTAAATAATGATACTTTCAACCATCACCTTAAATCCTGCCATTGACAAAACCTATTATGTGCGCGATTTTGCGGTCAATGGTTTAAACCGTGTGGACAGAATTAAGGTTAATATGGGCGGTAAGGGTGTAAATGTTTCGGTTACCGCGGCAAAATGTGGAATCCCCTGTATTGCGGGTGGATTTTTAAGCGGATATAACGGGCAGATTATAGGGAAGTATTTAAAAGATGCCGGCGTTACGACTGATTTTGTGTATACCGAAGGAGACACGCGCGTCAATATCAAGGTCATTGATACAGAAAATCAAACATATACAGATATAAATGAAAACGGACCCGAAGTGTCCGGCGCCGATGTGGATGCACTTTTTGCAAAAGTGGAGGACATGGCGATAAAAAGCGATGTTGTGTATATGGGCGGTAGCTTCCATCCATGCCTTGGGAATGACATTTATAAAAAAATTATTGGCATTGTGAAAGAAAAAGGTGCTGCTGCAGTTTTAGATGCAGATGGGGAGGCACTTCGCCTGGGCGTTGAGGCAAACCCCCACATTATTAAGCCGAATCAAGCAGAGCTTGAGCGTCTTATAGGTGCGAAAATCAAAACCGTTTCCGATGTAAGCCGCGCTGCACGTTCCATTATGGAGGGTGGCGTGGAAACCGTGCTTGTCAGTCTTGGCGGAAACGGCGCGGTGGCGGCAAGAGATGGGAAGCTTTACCGTGTATATCCTTTAAATGCGGCAGTTCGAAGCACAGTGGGCGCGGGAGACAGCTTTTTGTGCGGCTATCTCTACGGGCAGACTGTATCGGAAGATATAACCGTAGCGCTTCGTTATGCCATGGCATTTGCCACGGCCAAAA
This sequence comes from Clostridia bacterium, assembly GCA_045648645.1. Lineage (GTDB taxonomy): Bacteria > Bacillota > Clostridia > UMGS1883 > UMGS1540 > SIG447. The sequence continues at coordinate 8,991 of JAZROH010000101.1, forward strand.
TTCAAACGGAAGGAACGGACATCCCGGAATTTGAAAGCCTTAAACAGGATTTTGAAAAGGTGACTGTTGAACCACTTGAATAGGCGGATACTTTCAAAAGGAATAGAGTGAAAGCATGAGCGAATATAAATGCTGCCGGTATTGCGAAAAGGGTGTTGCGGTACCGGTGGATAGAAAAACGATGTGCGTATTAAACGGTATTGTTGCACAGGATTTTGTTTGTCAGAAATTTTCCTTCGACCCGTTTAAAATACAGGTAAAAAGACGGCGTGGAATGGACTTTTCTAAATATGAGCAAGAAGATTATTCAATAGAATAAGCGAAAGGAAGTTTTAAAATGATTGATGTAGCATGTGTTGGTATTTTGGTTGCGGATGTAATCGCAAAGCCGGTAGACAAGATTCCTGCGCCGGGACTTTTGGAACGAATTGACAGCATTGCCATTTATAGTGGCGGCTGTGCTGTAAACGCCGGCATTGACATGGCAAAAATAGGATTACATACAGCACTTATCGGAAAAACGGGTGCAGACAGCTTCGGTGATTTTCTACGCGGTGAGCTTGAAAAATACGGAGTCGATACAACCGGTCTTGCAACAGATCCCGTAACACAAACCTCGGCTTCTGTCGTTGTTTCCGCATCCAGCGGTGAAAGAAGCTTTATTCATACAGTTGGGGCAAATGCTACCTTCTGTTATGACGATGTGAACTGGGATGTAATTGAAAAATCCCGCATTGTATTTGTAGCAGGAACAATGCTTATGGATGCTTTTGACGGAGAAGATTGTGCAAAAGTATTGAAAAAAGCAAAAGAAATGGGTAAAATCACTGTACTGGATACGGCTTGGGACAGCCGCGGCAGATGGATGGATGTACTTGCACCCTGCATGCCGTATATTGATGTATTCATGCCCAGTATTGATGAAGCCATTCAGCTTGCAGGCGGCGAAGAAGACCCCGTGAAGATTGCAGATAAATTCTTTGATATGGGTGTAAAGCAGGTCGTAATTAAACTGGGAAGTGAAGGTTGCTATTTGCGTGAAACCCGCGAAGCAGAAGGAATTGTTATTCCGTGCTTTAAGGTAAAACCCGTTGATACTACAGGTGCAGGGGATAGCTTCTGCGCAGGCTTTTTGACCGGTATGGCAAAGGGCTTGTCTTTTGCAGAATGTGGACGCTTTGCCAATGCGGTCGGCGCGCACTGCGTACAGGCTATGGGTGCAAGCACGGGTATTCGTTCTTATGAAGAAATTCAAAGCTTTATAAAAGAACGGGAAAAAAATTAAAAAAATAGTTGCATTATATGAAAATATGTGTTATAATACACTTTGATATTACTGGGACGGAAAGAGGTGAACAGTATGCGTGAAGGAATTCATCCTGCATATAATCCTACAACAATTAAGTGCGCTTGCGGTAATGTGATTGAAACAGGCTCGACAGTGGAAAACATTACAGTTGAAATTTGCTCGAACTGCCATCCGTTTTTCACCGGCAAGCAGAAGCTCGTTGATACGGGCGGCCGTGTGGAAAAATTCAGAAAGAAGTTCAGTTTGGAAGAAAAATAAACCGCACAATAATGGGGTTGCAGCCGCACTTTGCTACAAAGTTGACAAGCTGCAATCTTTTTATTAACTGAGAATTTTCAAACCGGGAATTCGACGGTAGGAGAAAATAGATGGTTCGGATTGTACATACAGGCGATATGCATTTTGATTCTCCCTTTGCAGCGTTGCCATGGGGCGTGGCGCAGCTTCGAAAAGAGGAACAAAGAGAAACGTTTTTGCGCATCATAGAAGCAGTACGGGAATATAAGGCGGATATCTTGTTGATTGCCGGTGATATGTTCGATTCTCGTTTTGTTTCTATGGAAACAATCAAATTTTTAAAAGAGGCTTTTTCCGCTATCCCGGATACAGCTATATTTATTGCGCCCGGAAATCATGATTTTCTTTCGCAGGATTCACCGTACTATACAGAAAATTTTGGAGAAAACGTACATATATTTTCGAGTGAACCGGAGGGAGTACCTGTAGGGGATGCTGTTGTATACGGCTTCGGCTTTCAGTCGCGTTTTATTACGAAAAGCGCTTTATCTGCCGGCATGAGCCGCGGAGAAAAAAATGCAATTCTCCTAATGCATGGAGATGTGGCAGCAGAAAGTGCGTATAACCCGATATCTCTCGCTGATTTAGCAGAAAGCGGGTTTGCGTATGCCGCGCTTGGGCATGTCCATTCTTATTCCGGAATTTGTCATGCAGGAGAAACGGCATATGCATATTGCGGTATACCGGAGGGGCGGCATTTTGATGAAGGCGAAAAAGGCGGCTTTATACGGGGAGAAATCTCTGATGGAGATGCACGCCTTGAATTTGTTCCTATCGCAAAAAGACAAAATACAACGCTTGAGGTTGACGTTACAGACCTATCCGGTATGGAGGCTGTAAAACAAAGAATTCTCGGCATGCTTTCTGCTGAAAATTTGTATAAAATCGTTCTTGGCGGTAAAATTTCAAATACTATGTATATAGATAAGGCACTTCTTCAAAAGGAACTTTCGAATGCATGTATGTATTGCAAAATTATAGACAAAACAACGCTTTTGGAAGAGGCGGCAGAAGATAGTCTTTTGGCAAAGCTTTTTGCAGAGCGTCTTGCGGGGCGTACCGATGAAATCGGAAATAAGGCACTACGGTATGGTCTTGACGCACTAAGGAGGCAAAGAAAATGAAAATTCATACTTTGCACCTTTCGTCTTATGGAAAATTTAAAGATAAAACCATCAGTTTCGAGGATGGAATCAACTATATTTACGGAAAAAATGAAGCGGGAAAAAGCACTGTTATGGCATTTATTAAAGCCATGCTTTACGGTTTTTCCGGTCGAGGCGCTGATGGCGATAGAAAGCGGTATATGCCTTGGGATGGCGGGAAACTTTCCGGTGAAATGACGGTCACGCTTTCAAACGGGAAAAAAGTAATTATAAGCCGTTCTTCGGGAAGAACACCTGCACAAGATGAATTTCGTGTTCTGGATGCACACACCGGTGAAGCGTGCAGTGTTGACCTTGCGGCAGAAATCGGTGTTGGCGAAAATGCATTTTTAAAAACGGTTTTTCTTCGTCAAATGGGAATAGACCCGGAAGGCGGAGATGATGAACTTACAGATAAACTAATAAATCTTGCCGGAAGCGGAGATGCTGACACGGGCTATGAGGATGCAATGGATTTATTAAAAGACAGCATCCGCGTCTATAAACATCAGCGCGGTGACGGCGGACTTATAAATGAACTTAAAAAAGAAATAACGGCGCTAAATGCGCAAATTGAAGAAGCACAGGCGGAAAAGAACCAGTATGCCGAATATGCTTTGGAAGAAAAGAAACTGGGTGAGGAGATTCATGCCTTGCAGATGCAGCAGGAAGAGGCATCGAAACAGCTTCTTTCGGCAAAAGCATGGAAAATCCTTGCGAGGCAAAAAGAAGCGCAAAAAAGAGTAGTTGCACTTTCGGAAGGGAAAGAAGAGGCAGAAAAAAGGCTTCTGTCCCTTCGCGAAAAACAAGCGGAATATGCGTCGTTTGCAAATGAAATCGGGGATGCAGCTTACGAAGCAATCGAAAATCCTCAGCCGCTTACCCTTTCGGTAAAAGCTTTCCGAAAAAAACAGAAGGTTTTCCTTGGTGGCGCAATTTCCTTATTTGCTTTCGCGGCTATATCCCTTCTTTTTCGGCAATATGCCTTAGGCTGTACATGGCTTTTATTGTCTGCGCTTTTTACGGGCTTTAGTCTAAAGCAAAGAAAAACAAAGGAAGAAATTATAAAAAAACTGGATACAATAGAGAAAAAAGAGGAGAACAGAAGACAGGCTTTGTCTGTTTTCGGGTGTTCTACCCTTAAAGAATATACGGAAAAACGTGCGGAAAAGCTTGCACTGGATGAAAAAATCACGGCACTATCCGAAAAGTGTGCGCTTCTTTCTGCACAAGTGCAAGCGGCAGAGGAAGAAGTACGCCTGCTTGCAAAAAAACTGGAGAACTTTTCGGGTGTTTTTCCGCAGGATTTTTGTGAGGAAGAAGCAGAGAAAAGGGAAACAGACATAAAACAACTTTTGTCAGAAAAAATACAAAAAGCGGCAACGCTTACAGGTGTTTTGCAAGGAAGGCAAAATAGCGGGAAAACGGCAGATGTTTTGCTCTCTGCACGTATGTGTAAAGAAGAAGAACTTTCCGAGGCGGAGGAAACCCTTGCGGCATTGCAGCTTGCGGCAGAAACTCTAGAGGCGGTGTTTGCCGAGCTTAGCCGGGATTTTACGCCGCGCATAAACGAAAAAGCCTCTCAATATTTAGCAACACTTACGGGAAGAGAAGACGAAAAGCTTTTGCTGGATAAAAAATATACACCGACGATGGGGCGCGGGGAGCATAGACCCTTAAAAAGCTTCTCCGGCGGGACGATTGACCAGGCATTTTTTGCCGTTCGTTTAGCGATTGCAGACCTTGTCCTTGCAGATGAGAGCATGCCCTTGTTTTTGGATGATTCTTTTATGCAGTATGATGAAGAACGGGAAGAAAATGCCCTTACCCTTCTTCATGATTTGGCAAAAAAGCGACAGATTTTTTGGTTTTCCTGCAGAGACAGGAAGACAGAAAATATGAATAGAATAGAGCTTTGAAAAGGAGTGTTCCTATGATAAACATTATGCAGACAGATTTAGGCACGGTGTACATGGAAGAAAGTGCACTTGCGAAGATGGCGGGTAACATTGCTACAAAATGCTATGGCGTGGTGGGCATGGTATATCGGAGCCGTCGTGACGGTATTGTATCCCTTCTTAAACGTGATAAAATGGGAAAAGGGATTCAGGTACGAATGGCGGAAGGCGGTATCTCGATTGCACTTCATGTAATGGTGGAATATGGTGTGAATATTGGCGCTGTTTCTGAAAGCATTATAAAAAATGTTAAATATCAGATGACGGAAAATACGGGACTTGTTATTCAGGATGTCACAGTACATGTGGAAAGCATCCGTGCCCAGGGTGTCAAATAATTAGGAGGGTTGACTTTTGATTCGCGAAATTGATAAGGACCTGATGCAATGCCTGTTTATTTCCGCAGCACACCATCTGGATAATAACAAACAGGCAGTAAATGATTTGAATGTTTTCCCGGTTCCGGATGGGGATACGGGTACAAATATGAGTATGACAGTGCTTGCGGCAGAAAAAGCACTGCTGTCGAAAGAATGTGAAACAGCCGGAGAGGTTGTGTCTTGCGTGGCATCTGCTACGCTTCGCGGTGCCAGAGGAAATTCCGGCGTAATTTTATCACAGATTATGCGTGGCTTTGCAACTTCGCTTGCAGGCTGCGAAAAGGCTTTGGCAAGCGACGTTGTTTCTGCACTTTCGTCCGCGGCAAAAACGGCGTACCGTGCCGTTATGAAACCGACGGAAGGAACAATTCTAACCGTTATTCGCCTTATTGCGGAAACGATGGAGAACCTCGATGAGGACGATGATATTGTCGGCCTTTTTGAAGCTGTGGTGAAAAGCGGGAATGAAGCCCTCGCGCAAACCCCCAAAATGCTTCCTGTTTTGAAAAATGCAGGCGTTGTTGATGCGGGCGGTAAAGGGCTTATGGTCATTTTTGAGGGCATGCTGTATGCTCTTCAAAACGGGAAGCCGGTAGAAAAGGCAGAGGGAGAATTTGCCGCCGGGATGACGCAGATAGCAGGACAAATTCAAGATGAAGTTACTTTTGGCTACTGCACGGAATTTTTAATCTGCAAAAAGGTTGCAGGAATGCAGGGGGATGCGTTTAAAAAGGAAATTGCAAACCGTGGTGACAGCGTTCTTGTAATTGACGATGATGATATTATTAAAGTGCATATACATACCGACCATCCGGGATGGGTACTGGAACGTGCACTTTCTTACGGAAGTCTTTCAGATGTTAAAATTGACAATCTCCGTGAGCAACAGGCAGAGCAGATGGCAAAGCAGGAAATGCCACTTAAAGAATATGGCATTATTTCTGTTGCGGCAGGGGATGGTATTTGTTCGCTGATGCGGGAAATGGGAGCAGATACTATAGTTAGCGGCGGACAAACAATGAATCCAAGCGCGGAAGACCTTCTGGAAGCTATAAATGCATTGCGTGCTGAAAAAATATTTATTCTTCCCAATAACGGCAATATTGTTTTGACAGCCGAACAGGCAGCGGATATGACGGAGAAAGATGTAACGGTTATTAAAACAAAGACGATTCCGCAGGGGATTGCCGCGCTCATGGCTTTTGATGCAGATGCCGAATGCATTGCCGAAAACATGCGTGATGCTGCTGCAATGGTTGAAACGGGACTCTTAACGCATGCTGTACGTGATACGGAGATGGAGGGTATCACCATCCATAAAGATGATTTCCTCGGACTTTGCGGTGGAAGAATTGTTGCTTCTGCCGACGAGGAAGAAGCGGTAATGCAAACAATGCTTGAAACGCTTGTAAACGATGAAACCATTGCTGTTACGATTTTTTACGGAGAAAATGTTTCCGAAGAGGATGCGGCAAAATATGAAGAGCATATTGCCGAGCATTGGCCGGATGCCGAGGTTACGGTTATATACGGCGGTCAGCCGGTTTATCGATATATCTTGTCAGTTGAATAATTTTTGAAAAAATATCCATACTTCTAGTATGGATATTTTTTTGTATATTTTCAGGCAAAGCAAAACTGCTGTTATTTTTGAACGAATAAAAACGGCGTGGAACAAAAGTAGGATAAGGAGGATAATTAAAAGCAAATTTATTCGGGAAAGCTTTCTTCTGCGATTATGCATAAGCCCGTATAAAATTGCTCTTTTTATTCTGCGATTTTTCTTTCGGCGCGGTTTACAGTTTTTTCTTAAACTTTTACTCCTGAAATGATTGACAAATTTACGGATTTGGTATATTATGTTATAGACGATTTAATTTAGGATGTGATTCTTTTGCATATAGAAAATATGAAAGCACTCGTGGGAAATACACCCCTTGTGCAGATTGACTTTACGTATAAAGGCAAACCCGGTACGGTCTATGCTAAAGCTGAGTATTATAATTTGACCGGTAGTATTAAAGATAGAGTGGCGCAGCATGTAATAAGTCGTGCGTATGAATCAGGCGAAATCAAAAAGGGTGACACTATTGTGGAAGCAACCAGCGGAAACACAGGTATTTCGTTTTCAGCAGTTGGAAGTGCACTTGGGCATCCTGTAAAAATTTATATGCCGGATTGGATGACGAAGGAACGGATACATATCATGGAAAGCTTTGGTGCAGAAGTGGTTTTGGTTTCCCGTGAGGAAGGCGGCTTTTTGGGGTCGATTGCCATGGCAGAAAAGGAAGGGGAGAAGGACGGTGTATATTTACCCCGTCAGTTTTCAAATCCCGAGAACACCGAAGCCCATTATCTGTACACAGGGCGCGAAATCGCAGAGCAGCTTGCAGAGCGCGGGCTTCGGGCAGATGGATTTGTTGCAGGCGTTGGTACAGGCGGAACTGTTATGGGCATAGGAAAGCGGCTTAGAGAAGTGAACCCCGATTGTCGCGTTTTTCCTTTAGAACCTAAAAATTCCCCAACCCTTTCTACGGGATATAAAGTAGGCCAGCATAAAATTTATGGAATTTCCGATGAGTTCATTCCGGATTTGGTGAACCTTTCGGAGCTTAATGATGTTGTTTCCGTGGATGATGACGATGCCATTATTATGGCAAGAATGCTGTCAGAAACCTTCGGACTTGGCGTTGGTGTTTCCTCCGGGGCAAACCTTCTCGGGGCAATCTTGGCATGGGAGAAGGGCTGCGAAACGGTTGTAACTGTTTTTGCAGATGATAATAAAAAATATCTTTCAACGGATTATGCAAAAGCAGACATTACCTGTGGCGGCGAGATAACGCGGCATATCAGCCTTACGGGCTTTCGGGCATATCGCTAAATATTCCAAGTGCCGCGGCGAGAATGCCAATATTGTCTTTGTATATAGTATCAAATTGACGAATAGGAAGCGGGTTTTGACCTATACCCGCTTCTATTGTATATCCGGGGCGATTATAAGTCATGATGAACCAATCCTTGTACCCTGCGAAGCTACTGGCAAACGGGGTTTCTTCCAGACTATACCCACTGACAGAGGCAAAAAGCTCTCCGATTTCAAATGCATTCGGCGGGAGATAGTCTTGGTATTGCCAGTAAATCACCTCGCCTTGTGTATGGTAGGATAACGTCAGGAGAAAATTTCTTTCACCCGTAAAACGATAAACGGCAGCGGATTCTTGTGCAGCGAGTGGCGCTGCGCCTACATAATCGCGTGGAGCAGGCGTGGTAAAACCTTGTGAAAATTTTATTTCCCGTGCTTGTTCCCATCCGGCGGGATAACTGAGATTTGTGTCTATCCCTTCAATGTTTGCTTTCCACCCGTCAGGAAAAGGAATTTGTGGATAATTTTGAGCAATGCGCTGTGCCTCTCTATAATAGGGGGAATCAGGAGGCAGTTCACCGGTTACGAGATTTACGCCGTCAGGATTTACAAGAGGCATAAGGTAAAGCGTGGTATTTTGGTATAGCGAAACCGCGGAATAGCCTTGTATTTCTCCACCGTTTACAAAGCTTTCGGCATAATCTTCTAAAAATTTAAGCAAAATCGGTGTTGTAATCCATTCGTTGGCATGGTGGGAAGCGTTATAGAACACTTCGTTTTCGCCATTGCCGATAGTTAAATAATATAAGTTTTGCCCCATAACACTTGTTCCGGCGGTGGAAAGTGAAATAAAGGGGTAACGGGCCTGGAATCCTTCCGAAAGAAGCTTTACAAGTATGTAGCTGTAGGAAACATTTGTAGGCACAAGAGGAAATCCATAGGGAACAGTCAGCCGCAACCCTATCGGCAAAGCTGTTGGCACAAGTGTTGGGTTTGCAAGCAAAATTCTTTCCGGGGTAGTAAAGAATTTTTTGGCAATAGTATAAATTGTGTCACCGGATTTTACGGTGTAGTATCCAAAGCCTCGAAGGAAGGGAAGAAGAACGTTCCAGGTGTCAGGTCCCACAATTCCATCTGCAGAAAGCCCGTATCCTGCCTGGAGTGACCGTACAGCGGTTTCGGTTGCAGGACCAAATGCACCATCAATATTGATGGCGTATCCGTTTCGATTCAGAACCAGCTGTACGTATTCAACCTGCGCGCCGCGGCTCCCTTGTTTTACTGTTTGCATAGTATGACCTCCTTTTTACCGAATGTATGCAAAAGAAAACAGGAATATACCAAATGAAACAGCATGCCTTATCCTTGGCTTTTAAAATAAATTTTATTGGAGGGTTTTTTATGCATACAGAATTTCTTTATATGGAATCGCAAATTCTATGTATACTTTTCACAGCTGTTGTACTTAAATTGAATGAAACTTTTTTACAGGATAAGTTTAAATATATCACTGTAATTGGCGTTCTTTCTATTTTGGCATCCATTGCAGATATACTGGGGCTGGTTTTTCAAAATGACGCATTTTTTGTACAGGCGTTTAAAATTATATATCTTACCAGTTTTGCCATTATGGGGTATTTGTGGTTTCTATTTTGTTTGCAGCAATTTGGTATAGAGGCGCGGTTTATAAAATGGATTTCTCTTTTGCCCGTGCCGGTGGCAATAGCGTTGGCAGCTTTCAATGCCCGAAACGGCGGAGTGCTTATGTATATTTATGTGCTGGGCACATATGTTGTTGCTTTTTTGGCGGCGCGAAAAGCCCAAAGCACCAAAATGGGACACGAGTATGCATTTCTCGCATCTGTTTCGACACCTATTCTTTTAAGCGGCATACAAAGCGTTGTCCGCCCCGACGGACTCAATACCCAATCCTATGCAGTTTTACTTTCTATACTCATGCTCTCTATTGTGTACCAGCGCAAAAAAATGGTAACGGATAATCTGACGGAATTACCGAACAGATATGGCATGGATGCCGAAATAGAAGAACAGCTGCGGCAGTATAAAAAAGATAAGAATGATTCGTTTTACGTAATCGTTTGTGATATGGATAATTTTAAAACAATTAATGATACATGGGGCCACCTTGAAGGGGATCGTGCGCTTAAACTGATTGCAGGTGTGCTTGAAGAAGTTGCGGAGCAATATGATTCGGAGGTCTTTCGAATTGGTGGTGACGAATTTGTCGTCATAACCGATACTTCGGAGAGTGGGCTTGCAGAAGAAATATGTGCGTCCCTGAAAGAAGGACTTGATGCAATTGATTTTCGCGATGATTATGATATATGCATGAGCATGGGTGTATCTTTATATGATGGAAAATGTACAATTGCTGAAATGATTAATTCTGCCGACAGGAAATTATATCAGGCAAAACAAAAAAATAAAGAAAGTACAGGGACGGTTTAAAGCCGCGAGGAGACAATACATATGATACATTCGTTTTTACTTATCGGGCAGTCTAATGCTGCAGGGCGAGGGTTTGCAAATGAGGTTGACCCTATTGCGCCTGATAAAATCTATGCGCTTCGAAACGGACGCTGGCGTCGCATGTATGTGCCTATAAATCCGGATAGAGGAAGCTCCGGCGTAAATTTGGCAGAAAGCTTTGCGGATTTGTATTCTAAGGAGAAGGGCGTAGATGTCGGGATTATTCCCTGTGCAGACGGAGGGTCTTGTCTTGACCAGTGGGCTGTCGGAGGACTGCTTTTTGACCATGCGTGTTATATGGCGGAGCTTGCATCACGCACATCAACTATAGCCGGCGTTTTGTGGCATCAGGGCGAATCGGATTGTGCAGAGCATCAATATCCCGTATATGAAGAAAAATTAACCGTTATTCTGGGTGCGTTTCGTGAAAAGCTGGGTCTTTATGACGTTCCTTTTTTGCTAGGTGGCCTGGGGGACTATTTAAAAGATTGCCCGATAAACGATACGTTTAAAAACTATACCCATATAAACAATGCCCTCAAAAGAGTTGCCGATAAAGAGAAAATGTTCGGCTTTGTTTCCGCGGAAGGTCTTGCTCCGAATCCCGACAACCTCCATTTTTCAGCTGCTGCTTTGCGAGAGTTTGGAAGACGTTATTATCAGGAATTTTTGAAACTGGAGAATAAAAATAAAGTCTTTACGGAAAAGAAGTACGAAGAAAAAGTATCTAAAACCAACATAGAAAATCTATGATGAATTATATATAACGAAAAAGTCTTGTATAAAATCGTATAATATGGTATACTCTATATGGAGAGTCAAAACTTTTATACGGAGGTGCGCATATGCGATTTTATCAATCTTTGCGTGCGGGGAGCGACCCGCGAAGTGTACCCGAGTACCGCCCCGATGTTTTGGGCGAAAGAACTGACCCCGATTTTATTCACCGAACAGATAAATATGATAATGATTTTATCTGGGACGGGGAAACCACAGACGAAGAAAAACCCTGAAAGCGGGCGGCATGTTCCGCCTGCTTTGTTCTACTTATGGAAGGAGAAACCAATGGAAAAAATTCAAAGCTTTACCGTAGACCACACGAAAATTGTACCCGGTATGTACATATCCCGCGTAGATGGGGATGTAACCACATATGACCTTCGTTTCTGCGTACCAAATCGTGAAACGCTGGATGGTGCGGCAATACACACAATGGAACATTTGTTTGCCACCTATATCCGAAATACAGACCTAGATGTTTTGTATTTTGGACCTATGGGCTGTCTTACCGGTTTTTATCTTTTAATTCGAAATGCCGACCATATGCGCGTGTGGGAAGAAATGAAAAAGGTGCTCGATGCCATTAGCACCTATGATGGTGAAATCTTCGGGGCGTCCGAAGTGGAATGCGGAAATTACCGTTTTCACAATTTGCCCGCCGCCCGTGAAATGGCGAAAAAATACCGTGCGGTTATGGAAAAAGAACCGGCACTTTCTTATCCGTTATAAGGAATATAAATACAGCCCCGAAATTTTTGGATTTCGGGGCTGTTTCCTTGTGTGTAGTGATTTATTTAACGGGATACAAGGGATACTTTTTGCAAAGTGCCGAAACGCGTGCACGTACTTCATCAGCCTTGTTCTCATAGTCTTTCAGCGTCATGGCAACAAGCGTTGCAATCTCACGCATGTCGTCTTCCTTCATGCCACGGCTTGTGACAGCGGGCGTACCAATACGAACGCCACTTGTGATAAACGGGCTTTGCGTATCAAAGGGAATTGCATTCTTGTTTGCAGTGATGCCTACTTCATCTAATCTGTGCTCGGCTTCCTTACCGGTAAGACCCATATCGGTAAGATTTAAGAGCATAAGATGGTTATCTGTACCGCCGGAAACAAGCGGAATACCGTTTTCAACAAAAGCTTCAGCCATTGCAGCTGCATTTTTTACAATCTGCTTCTGATAGGCTTTGAATTCATCGGAAAGTGCTTCCTTCAAGCATACTGCCTTTGCGGCAATAACGTGCATCAGAGGTCCGCCCTGAATGCCGGGGAATACGGCTTTGTCAATTGCTTTTGCAAATTCTTCCTTGCAAAGAATAAGACCGCCGCGGGGACCACGTAATGTTTTGTGCGTGGTTGTCGTTACAAAATCTGCATACGGAACGGGATTGGGATGGAGTCCTGCGGCAACAAGACCGGCAATATGTGCCATATCTACGAGGAAATATGCGCCAACCTCTTTTGCAATTTCGCCGAATTTTGCAAAATCAATAGTACGGGGGTATGCACTTGCACCTGCCAGAATCAGCTTTGGCTTGCATTCCAGTGCTTTGCGGCGGATTTCTTCATAGTTGATTGTGTTTGTATCTTCCGTAACACCATAAGGCACTATGTTAAAATACTTACCGGAAATATTTACAGGGCTGCCATGGCTTAAATGACCGCCGTGGGCAAGATTCATACTGAGAACGGTATCACCCGGATTTAGTACGGCAAAAAATACGGCAAGGTTTGCCTGCGCACCGGAGTGGGGCTGTACGTTTGCGTGATCTGCGCCGAACAATTCGCAAGCACGTTCGCGTGCAAGGTTTTCAACAATATCAACGCATTCACAACCGCCGTAGTATCGTTTACCCGGATATCCTTCTGCGTATTTGTTGGTAAGGGGTGTTCCCATAGCCTCGATAACAGCATTGCTGACAAAGTTTTCAGAAGCAATCAGTTCGATTTTATCGCGCTGACGGTTTACTTCTGCTTCAATTGCGTCTGCAACCTGCGGATCAATTTTTCGAATTTCATTTGTGCTGTACATGGATTTAATAACCTCCCAAAATTCTAATACATATTATTATATATGAAAATCTTTACTTTTGCAAGCACTTTATGATAAAATAATAAAGAAAAGGAGAGGAAAGTATGGATAAGAAAACAAAAGTAAAAAATATTCGTGAAATATTTGAAGTTTTATACCCCGATGCGGGATGTACATTAGAGTATAAGGATGCCTTTCATCTGCTTGTAGCAACGCAGCTTGCCGCGCAGTGTACGGATGCGCGCGTAAACATGGTAACGCCTGCACTCTTCGCAAAGTATCCCGATCCCGCAGCCTTTGCAGCAGCCGATATAAGGGAACTGGAAGAAATGATTCGCTCCACGGGATTTTACCATAATAAAGCCCGCAACTTAAAAGCTTGTGGGGCGATGCTTTGTGCGGAATACGGCGGCGAAGTGCCGGACAAAATGGAAGACCTTTTGCGCCTTCCGGGCGTAGGCCGAAAGACCGCCAACCTTGTTTTGGGTGATATTTTTGGGAAGCCGGGCATTGTGGTGGATACCCATGCGGGGCGAATTGCCCGAAGAATCGGGCTTACAAAAAATCAAAACCCCACAAAAGTGGAGTTTGATTTACTGAAAATTGTGCCAAAAGAATATCAAACACGGTTTTGCCACCAGCTTGTCCTGCATGGTAGAGCACTCTGCCGTGCGGCATCCCCGAAATGTACAGAATGTCCCGTCGCGTCTTATTGCGGGGATTATGCATCTAAATCCAAATAACCACGAAGCAGGATTTCGATAATTTCGTCCCGTTCTACATGGTTTATAAGACTGCGCGCGTTTTTATGGCTGGTAATATATGTGGGGTCGCCGGATATTAAATATCCAACCATTTGACTCACGGGATTATATCCTTTTTCTTGGAGCGCTTCGTATACTGTGGTTAAAATATCCCGTACCTTTTGCGCCGGATCTGTTTCAATGTTAAATTTCATGGTGCTTTCGTTTATGCCCATATATGCCACCGCCTTTCGATTTGTTAGGTATATTATACGACATAACTTTTAAAAAAGCAAGTGTTTTTTCTTACATAAATGTTAAAATTTTGTGACATAGCAAAGGAGCTGTGCTATATGCGCGGCTCCTTCGTATCATTATTTTTTTCCAAAAGGGTCAATTGCTTTTCCGTCTTTTTCCATCCAAAAGTGTAAATGCACCCCGCTTTCCAATGCGGCAGTTTCACCCATTTGTCCAATTTCTGTGCCGGCGTCTACGGTCTTACCTTCCTCTACACTTGTTCCGGATAGAGAACCATAAAAGCTTTTTAAACCATTTCCATGGTCAATAACCACCGTGGTACCATAGAGGTGGTCTTCATAAATTTTTTCCACAGTACCGTTTGCTGTAGCTAAAACCATGGCATTATCAGAGGGGAGAAAATCAATTCCCAGATGGCAACGCCATTCCCGAAGCGGCTCAAAATAAATCAGCTCTGTATCCGAAAACGGACGTTGTACCTCTCCGGATGAAGGCAGGAGAAAATCGGTGGGTTCGGGTACAGAAGTCGTAGCCTCAGAGGCACTTACAGGCACGGCTATCTCTGCAAATTCAATCTCTTCTTTTGGAGCCGGCGTGGCAGGGGATTTAGTAGCAATAGGGCTCGGGGGAGAAATACGAATGGGCGTTGGTCGGATTTCGGAAATGACCGCGACCTCGTCGTCTTTTTTTGCTGTTTTTTGAATCGTGCTGTACACTTGCGAGGCTAAAATTGCAAGTGCAACACATCCTATGGCAATCCATGTACTTTTTTTAATATTTTTCATTTAATCGCTCCTTTCTGCTTCTATTGTTTCCCATCTGCCGGAAAATATGCAATAAGAGTATATTTTTAACTTTAAAACAGAAACTAAAAGAAAAAGGAGGACGAAATATGCAAGTGAGAACAGACCTTGCGCTGGAAATGGCAGAACTATATTGGGAAACAGCAGCAGAACAGGAAATTCCGGGCGTGAAATGTGATGAAGGAGGAGATGGGGATGTACAAATTACGCGCGTTGAGATTATAAATGAAGAAGGGGAAGAAATCATTGGGAAGAAAAAGGGAAAATATGTAACGATTGAGATGCCTTCTCTTTTAGAGTGCGACCCCATGGTGCTTATAAAAGCAAGCCGTTTTCTTGCGGAAGAACTTACAAGTATGATAGGAGAAAAGAAACTGACCCTCGTTGCAGGGCTTGGGAACAGTGAAATTACGCCGGATTCCTTAGGACCTAAAGTGATCCCCCGTCTTGTAGTGACGCGCCACCTTTTCTCTCATATGCCGCAAACGGTAGAAAAACTTGCTCCCGTTTGCGCTTTAGCACCGGGTGTACTCGGAATTACCGGTATTGAAACGGGTGAAATTATAAAAGGCGTTGCAGAGCGTGTGAAACCCGATTTAGTGATTGTGGTAGATGCTCTGGCTTCCCGAAAAACAGAAAGAGTCAGCACAACCATTCAAATTTCCAACACGGGCATAAGTCCGGGCAGCGGCGTAGGAAACAAGCGAAAAGCAATAAATCAGGATACAATCGGTGTTCCGGTTATTGCCATCGGTGTGCCTATGGTGGTGGATGCGGCAACAATTGCCAATGACACAATTGACCTTGTAATTGATACGCTTGCAAAGGAGGCAACAGGTGAATTTTATGATATGCTGCAAAGCCTTGACAGAGAGGAAAAGCATACCCTTATTCGCCAGTCACTTCCAAAGGAAATGAGCAGTATGATGGTAACGCCAAAGGATATTGATGCGCTTTCCGAAAAGGTTTCGCATATTGTGGCAAACGGCATAAATTTTGCACTCCATCCGGGCATAACAGAAGAGGATATAAGTGCCTTTGTGGGCTAGGTAAGAAAAATATGAACGCATACAGCACCGAGAAAAATGCCTGTTAAATCCGCCAGTAGTGCGCTTTTTAAGGTAAAGCGTGAATTTGTGGCTTTTGTGGCGGCAAAATATATGGTTAATGTATAAAAGGTGGTTTCTGTAGAACCCGCGATAACAGACGCCACCTTTCCTGCAAAGCTGTCCGGCCCGTAAGATTTAAAAATATCGTTTAAAACGGCTATGGAAGCACCGCCCGATACAGGGCGGAGAAGGGCAAGAGGGAGCACCTCGGAAGGAAATCCTAAGCGGTTTGTAACCATGGAAAGACCATGACATAACAGGTCAATTGCGCCCGAAGCGCGAAGCATGCTTACCGCTGTAACCAGACCTATAATGGAAGGAAGAATGGACACCGTAGACTCTAAACCGCCTCGCGCACCTTTTAAAAACGTATCGAAAATCGGAATGTTTTTGTATAAGCCACAAAAAAGGATTATAGCAATGGTAACCGGGATTACGAAGTCTGAAAAATTCATATTAGCCTCGCTTTTGAAATATTTTTGCACTTACAACAGCAACAACGAGTGCACAGACAGAAACAATCCAAACAGGGACGATAATCTCTCCTGGATTTGCCGAGCCATTGTTTTGCCGCAGAAGCATAAGGGTTGTGGGAAGAAACTGAAGAGATGCTGTGTTAATTAGAACAAACATGCACATTTCATTGGAAGCCCGTGCTTTTCTTCCGTTTTTTTCGTCGAGGAGTCGCATGGCACGAAGCCCTAAAGGGGTGGCTGCATTGCCCATCCCGAGAAGATTGGCTGCCATATTCATTACAATGGCACCAAGCGCAGGGTCGTTTTTGGATAGACGCGGAAAAAGAAGTCTGGTCAACGGTCTTAGAAGTGTTGCAACCTTTTCAATAATGCCGCTTTTTTCTGCAATTGCCATAAGCCCTGTCCAAAAACACATCACGCCGAGCATGCCGAGCACAAGTGTTGCACCTTCGCCCGCACCGCTGATTGCCGCTTCGCCGACTAAATCTATTTTCCCTGTAAACATGCCCGTTATAATGGCTGCAAGAAGCATGAAAGCCCATAGAATATTTAGCATAAAATCCCTCCATGGGCTATTTCTATGCGAGATTAACGAAAAAAATTCGACATAGAGAGCAAATCCTTCGTTTACTTAGCGCCGCCATTTTTCAGAATTTGAAAAAAATGTGGACAAAACTGCAGGAATGTGGTATACTAATCTTGCCACACAAGTTAATATTGCCCTGCGCGGTGCTAAGTTTGCATAAAATCTCGGTAAAAATGCAAGCTCTTTTTCGCATATCTTAGCATAGAGCAGGCGAACTTGTGTGGCAACAGGCGGAGCTGTGCGTTTTTCAATGTGCAGACTTCGACTAAGCTGCACATTTTTTTATTCAGGAGGAAAACGTATGGGAATCTAGTTGGAGATGTAGACTATAACAAAGAATTTGAAAAAAGGAGAAGAACATGAAGTACAAAAGAATTTCAGCAGCAATTTTAGCGAGCACATTGCTTTTGCAAAGTGGTGCTCTGGCGACAGAAAAGCCTGTGTTTTTAAGGGAGGCGAAGCAAACATATTTATTGAAAGATGCTTTGGAGGCGCGGGAAAACCTCGTTGCCTTTCCAAAGGATAGTAAGACCTTTTCCTATTCCTTTGCAGGAAAAGATGAAATTTATTCTGAATTTGTAATTACGCTTCAACCATATACGGCAACGGTTAACATCCGCTTGTCAGACGTTGAAGAGAGTCACGCCCTGAAACTGGAAATCGTGGAAACGGTGACAGATAAGACGGTTTTTAAAACGGAACTAAATGCAATTTCAAAGTCCGGCACATCCATAACACCGAGCATTACGGTTTTTTCAAGAAGAAAAGGATATTACATTCGTCTTTCTGGTCCGACTATTCCAAATGCAAGCGGCACAATACAGGTGGATATGGTCAGTCAGTCGGTGGAACCTGTGCTGCGTGCGATGAAAATTATTAACGGCTATGAAAATGGACAGTACATCCCCGCAAGAAACATAACACGTGCGGAAATGTGTAAAATGACAGCAGTATTGTCCGGCTATAGAGAAACAGCGGCTCGTCAAATTTTTGCGGATGTACCCGAAAATCACTGGGCAAATCCGTATATAGCCTTCTGCTTCGAAAAGGAAATTATAGAGGGAACAGAAAATGCCCTGTTTGGCCCGGAAGAACATATTACCTGCGGGGAGGGACTTGCAATGCTTGTCCGCGCTGTGGGGCGAGCACCGGAGGCAGAAACACGGGGCGGCTATCCCGGAGGATATATGATGATTGCCGCGCGCGAGGAAATTACAAGAGGAAATGATATTATCGTAGATGCACTGATGACAAGACAGCTTGCGGCAAATACCGTATATAATAGTTTATTTGTGCCGCTTATGATGCGGGATGCAAAGGAGAAAGACGAAGCATATATTGTAATGGATGGTAAAGGAAGCTTTCCGCTCGATACCTTTTACCTTCGCTTCGCAGGCAAATACGAACCGAAAGACACAAAATAGATTAACAGGGTGCGCAAATTTGCGCACCCTGTTTTTAGTCTTCGGCACCGGACACGGATTCTGCATCCCCCGTTGCCGGATTATCAATAAGCTTTCCATTCATTTCAAAGCGGGAGCCATGGCAAGGGCAATCCCATGTATGCTCTGCCCGATTCCATTTCAGTGCACATCCGAGATGCGGACAACGCTTTGTTGTAGGCGTGAGCAGATTTACGGTAGCTTCCAATCCATTTACAAAAAGCTGTGGCTTTAAAATGCTTCTTTGGGGAGAAAAAAGCGTTTCATATTCGTTTCTTTTGTCTTGCACCATGTCACACAGCATTTTTGCGGCAACCATTGAAGAGGTAAAGCCCCATTTGTTAAACCCGGTTGCAACATATAAATTAGGCGTATTCGCAGCATATTTCCCGATGTAAGGAATATGGTCAAGGCTCATGCAGTCCTGCGCTGCCCACATATATTTTAATTTTGCTTTGGGATAGTGTTTTTTACTAACGGCTTCGATTTCACTCCAGGCAGTTCCGTTTTTGCCGGTACGGTGTCCGCCACCGCCAATGAGCAATAAACCGTTATGATTTCGAAAAGACATACCCTTGTCATCTTCATCCACATACATACCGTTTAATTCTGCAGCGTGTTCATATGCCGCAACATAAGAGCGATGCTGGTATAATTTTAAAAAGTAACTGCCATGCGTATTGATAAAGGGAAAATGTGTGGTTACGATTATTTTTTCGGCGCGAACTTTTCCGGTGTCAGAACTTGCTGTATGGAGGCTGATATCTCGAATAAAAGTGTGTTCATAAATATTTAAGCCTTTTGCGATTTCTGCAATAAATTTAAGTGGATGCATTTGTGCCTGTGCGGGAAAACAAATCGCACCTTTTGTGCGAAAGGGAAGCGAGGGCGTTTCGGAAAAGGTGGCGGGGAAGCCGAGCGAATTTACGGCTTTCACTTCTTCTTCAATCTGCTTTTTTGAAACGCGAGAATATGTGTATGCCGCCTTCGTTTCAAAATCAAAGGAAAATTCCTTTGTCATTTCTTCGTAGGCACGGAGCGCGTTTTCGTTTGCCTGTAAATACATTTGTGCTTTTTCTTTTCCAAGCGTGTTTAAAAGCTTTGCATAGATAAGACCATGCTGCGAGGTGATTTTTGCCGTTGTATTTTTTGTGATGCCGGAAGCTATGGTGTTTCCCTCGGCTAAAATGTAATTTACGCCTGCTTTCTCTAAAAGGTAAGCGCATAACAGACCGCAGAGCCCGCCACCAATGATTAGAACGTCTGTAGTCTTTTCGCCATGTAGCGTAGGAAAGGAAGGGAGAGATATATCCTCTGTCCATACTGATTTCTTCATAAAAACCTCCAAATGCATTTTGAAAGTAGTATGTGCGTTTAGTGGGAATTAAATTCGATAATGGAAAAAGACTTTGTTTTTTCAAAATTTTTCATAATACCTCTTGACAATTTACGGAGAAAGTGGTATCTTTATATTAGCACTCGATGGAGGGGAGTGCTAATTTTGAGTAAGAAGTGATGCTATGCAGCTCAGCGAAAGAAAAAAACTGATTTTAAATGCGATTGTCAGTGAGTATATCGATACGGCAGAACCCGTAAGCAGCGTAACCATCGTAAACAAGTATAATGCCGGATGCAGTTCCGCAACCGTTCGAAATGAAATGGCGGACCTTGAGGATATGGGGTATCTGGATAAGCCGCACACCTCCGCCGGAAGAATTCCTTCCGGACGCGGTTATCGATTTTATGTAGATTCTCTGTTCCCTTATAAAGCACCTGAGAGTGCAGGGGCAAAGCTCAGACGGGCTTTTTTGTCCCAGCTTTCTGAGGCAGATGATGTGATTGAAAAAGCATCTGAATTTATTTCCCGATTTACGAATTATACGGTTATTGCTTCGGATTCCTTCGGGAATATGCCGCGGCGCGTATATACGGGCGGGGTTGTGAATATTTTTAACCACCCGGAATATAAAAATCTGGAAAAGGCAAGGCGGCTTATCAGCTTTATTGACAGTCGGGACAGTATTTACAGAGTCATATCGGAACTTGATGATGGGGAAAGCCTTCGAATTTTCATCGGAGATGAAAACACGTATGAGGATTTAAAGGATTGCAGTATGGTCATTTCCCATTACCGCGATATGCGCGGGCGAAGAGGGGGGCTCGGCATTATAGGGCCTACACGTATGCATTACGCACAGGTGGTTGCATCCCTTGAAACCGTAACGGATATGATTCAAAAACTGATTTCGGAAAAGGAGAATTAAAGGCAAATGTGCGAAGAAGAAAAGAATGTTGATATGGAAATGCCGGAGGCAGAATCCGTGGAGGAAACTGCAGATGATGCGGTGGAAGCGGCTGTGGCGGAATATAAGGACAAGCTGCTTCGGCTTACGGCGGAATTTGATAATTTTCGAAAGCGTACTACAAAAGAAAAGGAAACACTGTTTTCGGATGGTCGTGCCGACTGTGTTTTAGAATTTCTGCCCTTTGTAGATAATATGGAGCGCTTTATGGATGCGGCACTTGAAGAGGCGGAAGATAGTCCCTTACGACAGGGGCTCGAAAAAGTATGTAAACAGCTTAGTGACATTTTAAAATCTCTGAAGGTGGAAGAAATTCCCGCCGTAGGCGAGAAATTTGACCCGAATGTACACAATGCTGTAATGCATGTTGACGATGATACTGTGGACGAAGCTACCGTTGTGGAGCAATTCCAAAAAGGATACACCATTGGCGGTAAAGTGCTTCGGTTTAGTATGGTAAAGGTAGCAAACTAATTAAAGAAAGAAGGAAAATAAAATGGCAAAAATTATAGGTATTGACCTTGGAACAACAAACTCCTGTGTAGCAGTAATGGAAGGTGGCGAGCCGGTTGTAATCGCAAACGCAGAAGGCGCAAGAACAACCCCGTCCGTTGTTGCTTTCACAAAGGATAATGAACGTCTTGTCGGTCAGGTTGCAAAGCGTCAGGCAATCACAAACCCGGAACGCACGGTTATTTCCATTAAGCGTGATATGGGTACGGATAAGCGCGTGGCAATTGACGATAAAAACTATACGCCGCAGGAAATTTCTGCAATGGTGCTCCAGAAGCTGAAGGCAGACGCAGAAAGCTATATTGGCGAAAAGGTAAGTCAGGCGGTTATTACCGTTCCGGCATATTTCTCCGATGCACAGCGTCAGGCTACTAAGGACGCAGGCAAAATTGCAGGTCTTGAAGTGCTTCGTATCATCAACGAGCCTACCGCTGC
>JAZROH010000102.1:0-16620 GCA_045648645.1 Clostridia bacterium
TGAATAAGCAAAGTATTTATAAAGTTATTCTTGCGGTAGAGCAAGTTTTTCGATAGTCTAAGGGCTACCCGTTCGGGTAGCCCTTACTTGTTTTTGTCAGTTGATAATAGTTGCTTCTGTTTCCTTATCAAACAGATGAATTTTGTTTGCATCAATTGCAACCTTAATGTCTTCACCCAGCGCTGCGGTGCTGCGGCGGTTAACTCTTGCAACAACCGTTGTACCTTCAACCACAAGATACAGGTATGTTTCTGCACCCATCATTTCTGTGTTATCAACATGTGCAGTAATAACGCTTTCGCTCATTGCGGAGATGTGTGCTTCGTCGTCATAAATACATTCCGGACGAATACCAACCATAACCTGCTTGCCAAAGTATTCTTCCTTGCCAGCAAGTGCCTTTGCTTTGCCTTCCGGCAGAACAATCTTGTTATGGCCGAATACCAAAGCGGCAGAATCGCCTTCTTTTTCCAGCGTTGCTTCAAAGAAGTTCATCTGGGGGCTTCCGATAAAGCCTGCAACAAACATATTAACAGGTGTATCATACAGATCCTGCGGTGTTGCAACCTGCTGTACGAAACCATCCTTCATAACAACGATACGGGTACCCATTGTCATAGCTTCTGTCTGGTCATGCGTTACATAGATAAAGGTAGTCTGCAGTTTGCGATGGAGCTTGCCGATTTCGGCACGCATCTGTACACGCAGCTTTGCGTCCAGATTGGAGAGCGGTTCGTCCATAAGGAATACCTTCGGTTCACGAACGATAGCACGACCCAATGCAACTCTCTGACGCTGACCGCCGGACAGAGCCTTCGGCTTTCTGTCGAGCAGGTGCTCGATATCGAGAATACGTGCAGCTTCATGTACACGCTTTTTGATTTCATCCTTCGGCGTCTTGCGCAGACGAAGTGCAAATGCCATGTTCTCAAACACGGTCATGTGCGGATAGAGAGCATAGTTCTGGAAAACCATTGCAATATCTCTGTCCTTCGGTGCAACTTCGTTTACGAGCGTATCGCCGATGTAAACTTCACCTTCGGAAATTTCTTCAAGACCTGCAATCATACGAAGGGTAGTGGACTTACCACAACCGGACGGACCGACCAGAATCAAAAACTCCTTATCTGCGATTTCCAGATTAACGTCACTAACAGCTGTAACGCCGCCGGCGTAACGCTTGTATACGCCTTTCAAACTTAAGCTTGCCATTTAGCACATTCCTTTCTTGTTAAAAGGGCATAAAACGCCCGTTGTTCTTCTTTACCAAGTAGTATACCATATTTTTGAGCGGTTGTGAAGTGGTAAGTCGTACAAATTCCATGGCAAATTTTTGTAACATTTGCATAATAAACGACCTATTTTGTCAATATTTGACGATTTTTAAGCCGTGCATAAAGCCATCCAGTGCCGGTGACATAATATCCCCGCCGATAATACGGTTATCGTCCCAATATAAATTTGCCTGCACATTTTTTCCCTTTGGATGATTTTCTATCGTGAAAGCATATCGCCGGACCTCTTTTCCGCAAAAGGCATCCATGGAAAATCCGTTTTCCCGCTGCAGGGCAAGATACTGCTCCCACACGGTGTCGCCTTTTTGCGGAAGTATTACCGACTCCGCCGTGTAATCCCCCGCTGTCTGCCACCCCGCCGCTTTCAAAAAAGCGCGACACGTCTTTTCCGGCGACGATGCCTGCCCTGAAAAAGCAAAGAGGAAAAACGTACCCAGAAGAAAAAGAAAAACGATGCTTCGTTTCAAATCCATCCCCCAACCCGAAAAATAACCGACCTGTTACAAAAAAACGCCGTATTTGGGCTTTTGTATGCATATTGTATATATATGTGCCACGCATATTCTCTATTCCGATTTTCAAATTTTTGATAAATTTTCCAAAAAAAGGAATATTTTTCTTGCTTTTCTTTTATCAATCTGGTATAATATACAATAAATGGAAAATATTTCAAGTTTTCACCGCATAAACTACATATAAAAAGGAGAGATACAATTTGGAAGGAGAAACAATGATGGAAACAAACACAGCCATGATAGCCGGTATTATTGAAGATGAAGCCGTGTTCAGTCACAGCGTATACGGAGAAGGGTTTTACACCTTTCATGTATGCGTGCCCCGTCTGAGTGAGGCAAAAGACAGCATTCCCGTTACCGTTTCGGAACGGCTCTGTGACCCGGCAGACATTACCCCCGGTGACCGGATCGAAATTTCGGGGCAATTCCGTTCCTACAATAATTACAGCGACGAGGGAAACCGCCTGATGCTTACCCTCTTTGCCCGGGACCTCCACTTTCCGGAGGGGGAAAGCGATGCCCCGCCGAATGAAATTGTTCTTGTAGGTTTTATCTGCAAGCCGCCTGTATACCGTCACACACCCTTTGGACGGGAAATTTCCGATATGCTGCTGGCGGTAAACCGTTCCTATAATAAGTCCGACTATATCCCCTGCATTGCGTGGGGACGAAACGCCAGATTTTCCCGTAACCTCGCCGTGGGCGACAAGGTCCGTCTTTCAGGTCGTATCCAGTCCCGCGAATACAGAAAACGCACCGGAGAGGATGAATATGTTTCTAAAACAGCTTATGAAATTTCTGTTGTAAAAATTGAAGCCTGCGCCGAATAAATTTAAAAAATGCTTGACTTTTTTGGAAATTCATATATAATAGAAGGGAGGAAAGAAAAGGAGGTAAAAACATGAAAGTATTTGATGTCATGTTAAATTCTATCGTCGATGTAAAAAACTTTGTCAACATTGTAAACAAATATGACTTTGAGGTTGATTTGACCTCTGGTCGTTATGTTGTGGATGCTAAGTCCATTATGGGCATCTTCAGTCTGGACCTCGGTAAGCCGATTCGCGTTGAGGTACATACGGATGCACCCGAAGCCATTTGCGAAGAACTGAAAGCATTCATGGCTTAAAATAAAGACAAAAAGTTTGCGGCACAGAGATTTCTCTCTGTGCCGTTAGACTGTCGAAAAACTTGCTCTACCGCAAGAATGATTTTATAAATACTTTTCTATTCATTTTCAATCAGCAAAAACTTTAAATTTTCAAAGACGGGGATTCTCGATGAATCTCCGTCTTTTCTTGCTTTTTACGAAATCGTTCTCTGCCGTACCCTCGTACGCCGACGAAAACGATTTCGCAAAATATATCTTCGTTTTTCGAAGGCTCCCAGCGTGTCGACTTTATCGACACGCTGACGGCACAGAGATTTCTCTCTGTGCCGTTTTTCATTGAAACAATATAAATATTTTAAAACGTAGCATTAGCAAAGCTCGGTGCATAGGGCATCCAGTGCTTTTTCCGTTTCCTCGTTCGGTGCAGAAAGAATGCGGACGGTGTTTTCTGCAAACGTAAGATTTTTACATTTTGAAAGCATTTCACCCATCACCTTTGCCGCTGTCGGTGCCCATGAGCCGTTTTCAATAAAGGCTACGGTGCGTTTTTGGTAGCTTCTCTCACAAAGGGCGTCAATAAACGTCCGCATAAAGGGGAAAAGATCTCCGTTATAGGTGGGAGAGGAAAGAAGAAGCCGGTCATACCGGAAGGCATCCTCCACCGCCTCTGCCATATCCTCTCTGGCAAGGTCCGTGACCGCCACCTTCGGGCAACCTGCCGCCTTTAGCTTTTCAGCAAGGCTCAGTGCCGCTTTCTTTGTGTTCCCATATATGGAGGCATAGGCAATCAAAACACCTTTATCCTCCGGCTCGTAGGATGACCAAGTGTTATAAAGATTTAAATAGTATTCAAGATTTTCGGTTAAAACCGGACCATGGAGCGGGCAGATGATGGCAATATCCAGCCCTGCTGCCTTGCGCAAAAGCGTCTGCACCGGCGCGCCGTATTTGCCCACGATGCCGAAATAATACCGCCGCGCTTCGCACGCCCAATTCTCTTCTACGTCCAGTGCGCCGAACTTCCCGAAGCCGTCAGCAGAAAACAGAACACGGTCGGTGCTGTCATAGGTCACAATAACCTCCGGCCAATGTACCATGGGTGCGGTTACAAAGGTCAGATTGTGGCGACCGAGCGAGAGGGTATCCCCTTCCCCCACAGGCACCTGCCGCGAGGCAAAATCTGTGCCGAAAAACTGGCGCATCATAACAAACGCCTTTGCGCTTGCAACAATTTGTACCGCAGGATATTTTTCCATAAAATCAGCAATAATAGCCGAATGATCCGGCTCCATATGCTGAATAATCAAATAGTCCGGCGCCTTCCCTTCCAGCACGTTTTCCACATTTTGAAGCCACACATCTCCAAAGCGACGGTCCACCGTATCCATAACGGCAATCTTTTCGTCCAGAATTACATAGGAATTATATGCCATACCGTTTGGCACAACATACTGTCCCTCAAACAAATCCACCTCGTGGTCATTTACGCCCACATATACAATATCGTTTGTAATATTCATTTTATTTCACCCTATTCATTTTGTTCTTCGGCATGCATTGCCATTTCGTAGTACTGCTGTTTGGTAATGAGCACCTGTCTTGGCTTACTGCCCTCATGCGGACCGATAATGCCTCGCGCTTCCATCTGGTCCACAATCCGCCCTGCGCGGCTGTACCCGACCTTAAGCCGCCGCTGAATCATGGAAACGGAAGCTTGTCCGCTGTCTACCACAATTTCAATTGCTTGCGAAAGGAGATCATCGCTGTCGCCGGGGTCGTCCGCCTCCGGCTCATCCGCATGTTCCAGTCTTTCCATAATTTCCTCGTCGTATTCGGCTTCCTCGTCACCCTTTACAAATTCTACAAGGCGTTCTACTTCGCTGTCGGAAATGAACGCGCCTTGCAGACGAATGGGCTTGGATGCACCGAAAGGCAAATAGAGCATATCGCCTTTTCCCAAAAGCTTTTCCGCACCCATCATGTCTAGAATGGTGCGGCTGTCAATCTGGCTTGCAACGGCAAACGCAATACGAGAGGGAATATTTGCCTTAATAAGACCCGTAATAACATCCACACTGGGACGCTGGGTAGCAATAACAAGGTGCATGCCCGCCGCACGTCCCATCTGCGCCAGACGGCAAATGGCATCCTCTACCTCGTGGGGTGCTGCCATCATAAGGTCGGCAAGCTCGTCCACAACGATAATAATGGATTCCATGGTCTTTTCGCCTTCGCTTATCAAATACTCATTGTATCCGGCAAGGTTTCGCACATTGCTTTCTGAGAACAGCTTGTAGCGGCGAAGCATTTCTGTCACCGCCCAATTAAGCGCGCCCGCCGCCTTGCGCGGGTCAGTAACCACGGGAATTAAAAGGTGCGGAAGTCCGTTATATACTTTCAGTTCCACAACCTTCGGGTCAATCATCAAAAGCCGCACGTCCTCCGGTGCCGCCTTGTAAATAAGACTTGCAATCAGCGTATTTATGCATACACTCTTACCGGAGCCCGTAGCACCTGCAATTAAAAGATGGGGCATTTTGGAAAGGTCTGCCACCATAGTTTGTCCGGAAATGTCCTTTCCGACCGCAAAGGCAGTTTTTGCCTTGAAATCGCGAAACTCTGCCGTTTCCAGCATTTCACGAAGTGTAACCGTTGTCGCATTTTTATTCGGAATTTCAATACCGACTGCCGCCTTGCCCGGAATGGGAGCTTCAATACGAACAGCCGTTGCCGCAAGATTTAAGGCAATATCGTCTGCAAGATTTACGATTTTGCTGACCTTTACGCCCGCACTCGGCTGTAGCTCATAGCGCGTGATGTTCGGTCCTTTTGTTACTTCCAGAATTTTTGCCTCCACCCCAAAGCTTTTCAAGGTTTCCACAAGCTTCTTGGCGCTTTCCCGAAGGTCCTCGGGCTTTTCGGATTTCGATGCTTTCGGCTTTGCCAAAAGGTCCGTGGAAGGATAAATGTAAACGCGCTCCTCCCGCCGTTCGGTAATTTCCGCTTCAATCTCGGAAACAGCAACCGGAGGTCCTGCTTCTTCCTCCTTTTTATCCGGAGAACCTTCTTTTTCATTTTCCCCCTCCGCTCGGGGTGCTTCTATGGGAATTTCCTCTGCCTCGGGCATGTCGTTTACCGTCATCTGGTCATGGGTAAAAATCTTAATATCATCAAAATTGAAGGTTTCTTCTTTCTCTTTTTCCTTTGTTTGCGGTATCTCTTCCTTCTTCCGTCGGGCAGGCTTTTCCACCGCGGGGACTATTTCCGCCTTTGTTTCTTCTGCCTTTCGGCGGCTTCGGGCGTTTTCAGCACGTGCCTGAATCTTCTCCACTATATCCGCCAGAGAAAATCCTGTAATCCATACGCCCAGCAAAAGAAGCAGCACTATAAGGATAACAGCTGCCACCGCTTTTCCTGCAAGCTTTACAAGCGTTGTTGCCACAAGGCCGCCAATAATGCCCCCTGCTGCATGGTCGGTGTAAAACGCACCCATGTCCCAGCTGTGACTGCCGCAAAACAGATGGATAATGGAAGCCACCAGCACCAAAAGCGTAAGTGCCAAAATATATTGCCGTCTATACGGCGCAAAGTCCCGTTTTACAAGATAATGTACGCCGAACACCAGAAGGAGCAGGGGCAGAACATATCCCGCCGCGCCCAGAATCCCGAGCCCGAACGCCCGAACGGCACGCCCGAGGGGTGAGGCAGATGCTTCCGTATAAAAGCAAAGTGCCGCTATGATACCGAGGGCAATGAAAATCACCGCCCACATTTCCCGCGTCATACCGCTTTTTTTCTTTACGCTTTTTGCGGGAATCCGTTTTCTCTCCGCCATGGTTTATCCTCCAAAATGTAAAATAATTGCCAGAATACCTGCTACGGCGCAGTAATAGGAAAAATAATGGAATTTACTGTTTTGTACAAGCTTTAAAAGCCAGCGAATTGCCAGAAATCCGCTGATTGCCGCCACCGCCATGCCGGCAAGGGCAGGCCCGAATGCAATGCCGAGCGTGCCGCTTTGCACCACATCCACCGCATCTAAAAGCGCGGCGCCCAAAATGGCAGGAATGGATAAAATAAAGGAATATTTCACTGCAAATTCACGGGTGTACCCTGCAGTACATGCACCCACAATTGTGGAGCCGGAACGGCTGATGCCCGGCAGAATTGCGACGCCCTGGAAAAGACCGACAAAAAGTGCCGAAGGGTACGAAGCCGTTGCCATGGTTTTCTTTCCTTTTGGAAGACGGTCGGAAAGCCACAGAAGCACCGCGGTTACGAAAAGCGCAAGCCCCACGCAAAGAAGCGGCAGTGTACCTATAGCATCCTTCAGTAAAACGCCCACAACGCCTGCGGGGATGGAGCCGATAATGACCATCAGCACAAACCGACGGTACGGAGATTTAAAATCAGGCTTTCCTCGCAGTAGGTCCCAAAGCATGCAGAAAAATTCACGTATCAGTGCCCAGATGTCCTTATAGTAAACCAAAAATACCGCCACGAGCGTCCCTACATGGAGCAGAATGTCCATGGTAAGCGTTGTGGTAAGGGCATCCGCACCTAAAATCCGTTTGAAAATCGCCAGATGACCGGAACTGGAAACGGGCAGAAATTCCGTCAGCCCCTGCACAAGCCCCAGCAGTATGGATTGTAAATAACTCAATGTAAAACCTCCTTGCGCGGCATCTTAGCCGTCATTTTCCATATATAGTAATAAGTATACCACACTCCGGAAGAAAATGCCAGAGTTTTTTTATCTTTTCCGAATCGTTTGCTTATGCCGTTCCTCATTACCGCAAGGCATTTTTTGTTTAAAGTTTTAAACAATTTAAAAAGTTGTTGCAACTCTTTAAAAGTTTCGTGTTTTTGTTCAAAAGTTTCTTGTTTTGTTCAAAAGTTTGTTTGATCTTTTATTTTTTGTTTAAATCTTTTTAAAATTTTTAAGTTTTTAGTTGTAAGTTTTAAAATTTTGTGGTATACTGTTATTAAAAAGGGGGGGATTCCATGCAAAGTAAAGAGCTTCTGAATTTGGTCAGAACAATACAAGAGCTAAATGCTGAAACACAACACATAGAAGTCAAGGCCGCCGAAAAGGGCTGTCCGAAACGCTTATATGATACACTTTCAAGCTTCTCCAACCAAGACGAAGGCGGTATTATCGTTTTTGGTCTTGATGAAGCCCGGAATTTTGCAGTAAGCGGCGTCTATGATGCACAGGATTTACAAAAACAAATTAATAACCAGTGCAAGGAAATGGAGCCTATGGTAAGACCGCTGCTTGCCATGGCTGAAATCGACGGAAAAACCGTTGTCGCCGCCGAAATTCCCGCAATAGAAATCACAAGCCGTCCCTGCTATTATCGCGGGAAGGGGAAACCCAAAGGCTCCTATACACGCGTGGGGGATTCAGATGAACCCATGACAGATTATGAAATTTACAGTTACGAGGCATACAGAAAAAAATATCAAGACGATATAAGAGTTATTGACCGGGTGAGCCTACAAACGATAGATATGGATAAGCTTAATTTCTATAAAGCGTTATGCAAAAAAAATAAGCCCCATTTATCCAGAATAGAAGACGAGCGCTTCAATGAGCTGATGTGTATTACCAAGGAAGGAAAGCCAACGCTTGTCAGCGTGTTGCTTTTTTGCATATATCCGCAGGCGTATTTCCCCCAGCTTTCTATCATTGCAACCGTCGTCCCCGGGAACGCTCCCGGTATACTCGGAGAAAACGGCGAGCGGTTTTTGGATAACAAGCGAATCGAAGGGACAATTGATGAAATGCTGGACAGCGCACTGCAGTTTGTCAAAAGCAACATGCGAACCAGTACAATTATTGACCCCGCAACCGGAAAGCGTACGGATAAAACCGACTACCCCCTCACAGCCGTCAGAGAAATTCTTTTAAATGCCCTTGTTCACAGAGATTACAGCATCCACACAGAAGGCATGCCCATTCAGCTGATTATGTATGACAACAAGCTGGAAGTTAAAAATCCGGGTGGCTTATACGGACGTCTTCGAATTGACCAGCTGGGAAAGACACAGCCTGACACGAGAAATCCCATGTTGGCAACGGCAATGGAAACCATGAATTTGACAGAAAACAGATACTCCGGCATTCCCACCATTCGTGCAGAAATGCAAAACGCCGGACTCCCCGCCCCTGTTTTTGAGGATAACAGAGGTACCTTCACGGTTACGCTCTATAAAAGGGTCTCCGAGGCTACTGCATCTGTCATAACCGAGGAAGCTATCCTTGACTTTTGCCGCTTGCCGCGGACCCGCAAGGAAATCGCCCGATTTCTGGGGATAGCCACGCCCTCATACGCTATGAAAAAATATATAAAGCCGCTCATTGCAGCAGATAAAATCGGACTTACGAATACAGAAAGTCCGAATAGTCCTTCTCAAAAATATTTTGCAAAATAATAAGGGTATTTCACATTTTTATATAGTATTTTGTGAAAATTATCGCACTTTTATGAAACGATTCGGTGTTTTCCGTTACACTTGCAAAGAGATTTATCGAATGCAAGACTTCGAATATAAACCATACCCTTCTCTCACACACGGCAGGGAACGACCTGTGTGTCGTTTCGGTAATATACGCCATGCAGCGCGAAGTGTGAACAACGAAAAAAGGTCTGTAAAAAAGCAAGCTTTTTTACAGACCTTTTTATTGTCCGCGGTTTTACATTATTCTACCGTAATCTTTGCCTCGCGGTATACGATTGTCATAAGAATAGCTGTTTTGTTGTAAACAACAAACACTTCATCCTTCGGTGCAATCTCGTCGGCTGTGATTTCGCGGCCTTCCTCTTTCTCTCTATCCCAAAGCAGATACTTACCACCCTTGCGGAAGAGATAGCTTGTGGGAAGATCCTGTCCGCCCCAGCCTGTTTTAACCGTATAGCAGTCTACTAAAATACCAGCGTCCAAAATTCTGTCTACAACGCCGTTTGCATTCAGACCGCCACCAATATAGTAATTGTTAAGACCTGTTGCTCCCATATATCCCTGCGTACCATTCAAAGAATGTGCAAACGCAACATTTCCGGGATGGTTTGCACGGAAGGCAACGCGTACCTGCGTTAAAACATTCGAGGAATCCATCTTATATTGGATAACATCACCGGGAACCAGCTTATCCAAATCTATAAACATAGGCGTAACTGCCTTATTTTTTATATAGGTGCGGAGGAATGTATCGGGATTTGTAATATCCACATCCTCTGCTTCCACTCTTACGAGTTCTCCGTCCACCGTCTTTTCAATCCACCAATCTCGGTCACTCTGAATGTCTGCATTTGCGGAAGTGTAAAGTCCTCGTACACCGTTATCTTCCATATATGCCGTAATGGTCTGTGCGCCGCTTGTCAAAAGCTTTACTGCCTGCTTGGTTTCGCCGTCCTCGGTCAGTACCGTAGACTTGCCGATTATCATAGCATAAGGCACTTCTTCATTGGGATAATCATAGGTAATGCCTGCATTGGCAAGGTCATTACGGACTACCATAGCACCCAGATTGCAATCTTCATCTACGTCATAGAAAGAAATACAATCCAGTCCGCGCCATTCCTCAAGACCAACACTTTTTGCAGTTCGAATCTGGAAGTTTCTCTCCACCGTAGTGTCACTGGGAATTACGAACACCTTCGAATCTGCCCCGCCAACAATTTTGCCGAGGAAAATATCGCCAACCTTCTGCGTGCTGCCGCCGGTCGCAGAGCCGGGTGCACCGTCGGCATTCACGCCGTCAAAGAGTGCTGTTTTACCGCCGCTACCTGTGCCGTTGCCGGTAGTATCCACATACCAGTCCATGCTGAAGGTTCCGCCATTTTTCACATCTGCCAAATCTGTCGGGGTCGTCTTATTATATGCCGTTTCAATTTCGGTAATCACGCCGGCATCGTTTGTTTTATAAGCAATGAGCTGCGGGGCTACCGTACCGTCTGCCTTCACGATAGAAGGAGCCACGCCTTCGCCCCAAATGTTTACCTCTGCATATGCCGCATCCAGAAGGGAAGCGCTGTCTCTGCCCTGTCCGTTGAAGCGAATGTTTTCAGCAAGGTCAAATACCTTCCATTCGCCATCCTGCGTAAAGATTTTCAGCTGCGGCTTTGCATTTAATCCCTTTGTCATTTCCGCATTCTGCAGCCAGCCGTATATACGGCTTACATCATAGCTTGTATCCACTGCCGCGATCGCACCCGTAAAGTCAAGATAATATGCTGCATTCTGACCGAGCCTGAGGCTGCTGATTGAAAGCGGAAGTGCAACGGAATATGTGTTTTCGCCGATTACAACTTCGTTTACGCCTGCGGTAATTTCGCTGATTTCGCCTGTCACCTGCGTGTTCGAGCGATAAATGCGACGCACACGGCTTGTGTTGTGCCCAAGGCTCTTCGCAATGGACAGAACATCCCATTTTGTAAGGCTTTCCAGCGTAACGTCATTTCCTTCTCCGTCTGTCATCACTGTGGGCATGGAATTATCATTAAAATCAATTACTTCAGGGGTGCTGCTTCCCATAAAGTAAACTTCGTAGTCCGTGGTAAGTACGTTTTCTACAACGTAGTTTTCAAACTCCCAAACCATAACCACGTCCACGCTGTCGCCCTCGGAAATAAGACGAACTGTGCCGATTTCGGGGGCAATCAAATCATTTGTTATGGTTTCTTCGCGACCGTTATAGATAAACTTCGCGCCTGCAATGATGACCTTTTCTTCATCTCCGTCGGCATTTGTGTATACAAACTCCGTCGCAGATGTCTTCGCTTCAATATCCTGTGCCAAAACGTCGATAATCTCTACGTTTGCACGGGGAACGATTGCCAGAATTACAGGAATTTCGCTGTCACCCTCTTTGCGGGTATAGATGTCGCTTCGAACACCGAGCATATCCTGTGCATTCGTTTCGCCCTTTTTCAAAATCTGCGCGCCCAGCAAAACCTCGTCGCTAAGGAGTCTGCGGCTCGGTGCGGCAGAAGCAAACTGTGCCATGGGCGTTGCCGTGATTTCGCCGGTGTACTTTGCCACCTTCAGGTAGTAGGAAAGAAGCGTTTTGGTTGCATTGGTTTCAAAATCAAAGGCTTCCTCGCCGAAGGTGTACTGCAAAAACAGCTCTACATCCAAAGCGTTGTATAAAAGATTTGCCATGTTGCCGCGGGTCATTTCGCCGCCCTTTGCAACATTCTTTAAAATATCGAGCTGGGTTGCCTTGGAAAGGTAACCGGAGGGGTAACCGCCAAGCGCATCTGCCTGCACAGAGTAGCCGAGCGCTGCAACAACCATTTTTACAGCCTGCTCGTATGTAACACTCTTATCCGGCTCGAAAGTGGTGGCACTTGTGCCGTTGATAATGCCTATTTGGTAAGCCGCGGCAATATTGGCATATGCCCAGTGGCTCTGGGGAACGTCCGTAAAGATGTCCCGTCCTGCGGCGCCACCTTCCAAATTCATGGCGCGCAGAATAATGGTAGCCATTTCCGCTCTTGTAAGCGCACTGTCCGGCTCAAAGGCGCCTTCTCCCTTGCCTTCTACGATGCCGAGTGCCGCCAAAACGTTTACTGCCGTTTCGCAGTTTGTCCCTGCCGTGTCAGCAAACGACGCGGCAGAAGTGTTTGCTACCGACATTGTAAGTACCATTACAACTGTCAGTAGCAGCGTGAGTCCTTTCTTCATAACGATATCTCCATCCTTAAAAATTTTTAGCCCAGTTGCAGCAATACTGGTGCCATGTTACTATATTACACTATTTTGCGTATTTTGTCAAGAAAAATCGCATCCTCCATTGTTACAATTGCATTACAAAGAAGGATGCGTTTTCTTCTATTCCATTTCCTTTCGCCATACCATCTTATTTACAATGCCGGTATAGCTTTGAATGATTTTCACAACCTTAACGGACACATTTTCATCCGTATAATTTTCAACCGGGAGCCCCAAATCTCCGTTTTCCTGCATGCGCACCGCCGTATCCACCGCGCCGAGCACCTGCTCCTTCGTAATGCCCGCCAGAATAAAGTTGCCTCTGTCCATGGCTTCGGGGCGTTCCGTGGAGGTACGGATGCAAACTGCCGGGAAGGGATTTCCCACCGAAAGGAAAAAGCTGCTTTCCTCGGGAAGTGTACCGCTGTCAGACACCACAGCAAACGCGTTCATCTGCAAATGATTGTAGTCATGGAAGCCCAGCGGCTCATGGCGGATGACTCGCTTGTCAAATACAAAGCCCCGTGCTTCAATAAACTTTTTGCTTCTTGGATGGCAGGAATATAAAATCGGCATATCATACTTTTCCGCCATGGCATTGACAGCGTTCATCAGGCTGAAAAAGTTCTTTTCCGTATCAATATTTTCTTCTCTGTGCGCCGAAAGCAGAATGTATTTCTTTTCTTGCAGCCCAAGCCGTTTTAAAATATCACTTGCTTTGATTTTTCCAAGGTTCGCATGCAGCACCTCCGCCATGGGCGAGCCGGTTACATAGGTGCGCTCTCTGGGCACACCCGCCGCATTTAAGTACCGCCGTGCATGCTCCGAATAGCAAAGATTTACGTCTGCCGTAACGTCCACAATCCTGCGGTTTGTTTCCTCAGGAAGACATTCATCAAAGCAACGGTTGCCCGCTTCCATATGGAAAATCGGGATGTGCAAACGCTTTGCGCCGATTACGGAAAGGCAGGAATTGGTATCACCCAAAACGAGCAATGCATCCGGACGCACTTCTTCCATAAGGCTATACGCGCGAGCAATAATATTTCCAATGGTTTCGCCTAAATTTTGCCCGACAGCGTTCAGATAATAATCGGGCGCACGAAGCCCCAAATCGTCAAAAAACACTTGGTTTAATGTATAATCATAATTTTGTCCCGTATGGACTAAAATCTGGTCGAAATATGTATCGCACGCCTTGATAGTAGCAGAAAGCCGTATAATTTCGGGACGTGTGCCGATAATGGTCATTAGTTTTAATTTGCTCATGCTCACACCTCTTCGTAAAATGTGTCGGGCTTTTCGGGACAGAAACATTCATTTGCCCACATAAAGGTTACCATGTCCCCTTCCCCGAGATTTTCAATGTTATGGGTATAGCCGGGCGGAATGTCCACCACTTCCAGTTTTTCACCGGATACAAAGTATTCATGCACCGCTTCGCTGCCGATTTTTCGAAAGCGTATTACGCCCTTCCCGCTTACCACCAGGAATTTTTCGTTTTTCGTGTGGTGCCAATGATTGCCCTTCGTAATGCCGGGCTTTGAAATATTTACGCTAAATTGCCCGCGCTCTGCCGTGCGCAAAATTTCCGTAAAGCTGCCCCGCGCATCGCTGTGCTCTGTGAGCAGGTAGGAAAAATCCGTTTCGGGCAGATAAGAGAGATACGTGGCGTACAGTTTTTTCGAAAAGCCCTCTTCCATATCCGGTACCGCAAGCGTTTTCCGGCTTTCCCGGAAGCTGTATAATAAATCTGCGATTTCGCCGAGCGTCACCTTGTGCTGTACAGGCACTTCGTAAAACGCGCCGTTTTTCTGCGCCTTGCCGCCAAGGGCATCCAAAAGCGCATCCACCACATCGTCAATATACACGAGGGTCATTTCATGTGCCCTGTCGTTTACCGTAATGGGCAAATCGCGGGCAATGTTATGGCAAAACGTAGCAACCGCGCTGTTGTAATTCGGGCGGCACCACTTGCCGAATACGTTCGGGAAGCGATACACCAAAACCTGTGCCCCCGTCCGCGCCCCATACGCAAAGAATAAATCCTCGCCCGCCTTTTTAGACCTGCCGTACGGATTATCAAGACTTGCCTGAATGGAAGAAGAAAGCATCACAGGGCAGGTATTGTTACACTTTTCCAAGGTTTCCAGAAGCGTTTGTCCAAACCCGAAATTGCCTTCCATAAATTCTGATTCCTTTTCGGGGCGGTTGACCCCCGCAAGGTTAAACACAAAATCCGCCTTGGCGCAGTATTCCGCAAGACGCGCGGGCGGCGTGTCCAAATCGTACGGTAAAATACAGATTTCCCCGAAATCCCGCGTTTTGTCCTTGCCGTCCCGTATGTTTTCCAGTGCCGCCACAAGGTTTTTCCCCACAAACCCCGCCGCACCGGTAATCAGTATGTTCATGCGTTTTTCCTCCCGTTATAAATATCCAGTCCCACAAGCGCCATGTGCGCCTGATAGTCCCGCACGGTTTTCTCCGTAACGCTTGCCTTCCGCTGTTTTCGCTTTATCCAAGCCTCGCGGCTTGCAAATATAAGCCGAAACCAACGCAGCACCCAGTATACCGGCAATAGCCACGGTGCTTTTTCAAGGCGCGGATAGCGATGCAGAAGCTGGGCTACAGGCGGAAATACCAAACGAAGTCGTTTTGTTTTTCCCTCTTTTCGAATTGCTTGCGCCACCGCGCTGTTCGCCTGTGTCCCTGTGCCGCCGCTTTGCAAAATAAAACGGGTCATTGCTTCTGTTTTCTCCGTATGCGGCTCGCCTGCAAACCAAACGCGGGCAAGCTGCAAGGCATTTTCTGCAAAAACAGAAAGTCCAAGCTTTGCAAGCTCCGCGAAGCAATAATCCATATCCGGCTTCTTTTTTTGCAAATACAGCCAAATATCCAAAAGGGGTTTTATGCCCGTGCCCGCATCGCGATAATGCTTTGCAAAGTGCGTCACGAGATACACAAACGTATCCTCATCTCCCAGCGCATAGCGATGCCCCGCTTCCGGCTTTGCGAGCTGCCAGCCGTCCCCGTAATAGGCATATAAATCATCGTTGTAGGTGGGAATGAGATATTTATGCAGTTCAATTTGAAATGCATCTTTTTCAAAAATATACTCGTGGTTACTTTCCAGCACGAAAGTAAAGCCCGCATCCAAAAGTGCTGTCTTTATGGTTTCATATTGTTCATTTCGAATTAAAACATCGCCATCCACCATAAAGCGCATGTCCGGATACGGATAGAGAGATTTCAAAACGGCGCCTTTTACCGGCATATAATCCGCGCCCGTCTTCTCTAAAACGGCATACAGTGCCCAGAGCACCGCATGTTGCCGTGCATCCAGTGCTGCACCGTTTGCCATTTTTTGCAAAAGCTTCTCGCCCACCGCCGTCGGCACTGCTTCGCCGTACTGCAAAGCGCCGTACGCCAGCACGTTCGCCACCTGATGGCTGTCTGCAATTTTAAATATCCGCTCCCAGTTTACGCGCTGTACAGGCGGTATCGCTTGGCCGCTCACTGTCGCACCCAGAAGCGAGAGCATAAATGTTATATCCTTATGCATGGATTAAACCTACTTTCGAAGTTCGTCCTGAATATACCGAAGTGCAAGAAGTGTTTCCTTCACTTCTTCCACATTTAAAAGCGTTGTATTGTTGGAATTAAATTCCGAAAGCGCAGTTCTTTCGGTGTTGCCGTCTTTAAAATATTTGTCGTAATTGAGGTCGCGGCGGTCTGCAGGGACACGGTAAAAGTCGCCCATATCCTCCGCGCCTGCGCACTCTTCGTTGGTAAGCAGCGTTTCATACATTTTTTCGCCGTGACGGATGCCGATAATTTTAATCTTTTCCTTATCGCCGCCGAACAGCTCGCAGACCGCTTCCGCCTGGGTCTGTATGGTGCAGGCAGGTGCCTTTTGCACCAGAATATCACCGCTTTCCCCGTTTTCAAAGGCAAAGAGTACAAGGTCCACCGCTTCTTC
>JAZROH010000103.1:0-41177 GCA_045648645.1 Clostridia bacterium
ATGCCTGCCGCCTCGGCGCGTACCTTTTCAATACCTTCCGCCTTTACGCTCGTATCCGCCTTATCCTCCATGTCAACCGCCGTGGGCCCCAAAAGGAGATTTCCGTCTATCGTGGGAGAAACCAAAATTCCTTTTCCCATCTTGCCGGGTGCTTTGAATACCGTGCTTTTCACAAGTCCTCCTGCCGCTTTATCAAGGAGCAGATATTCGCCCCGCCGCGGATGAATGGAAAAATCGGTATCCCCTGCCATTAGGGCAACCGCATCGGCATAACAGCCCGCGGCGTTAATAACATATGTCGCCTCCACCGTTTCCTCGCCTGCCCGAATTAAAAAACCGTTTTCCGTTTTTTCGATGGCGGAAACCGCAAAGTCAAGCCGAAGGTCTGCGCCATTATCCATGGCGTTGCCTACCGCCGCCAATGCAAGCTGATACGGACAGGTAATGGCACCTGTGGGTGCATACAGCGCACACACCGCGTCTTTTGAAATGTTCGGCTCCATTTCGAAAAGTTCGTCCCTTTCCAAAATACGAAGCCCCGAAACGCCGTTTTCGTTTCCGCGTTTCAAAAGTGCTTCAATCGCCGCTCTGTCCTCCTCGTTAAATCCCAAAACAAGAGAGCCGTTTTTCTTATACGGCACACCCAGCTGCGTGGTCACCTTCTCCATCATGCAGCTTCCCTCTACATTAAAACGGGCTTTTAAAGACCCCTCTTTTGCGTCAAAGCCGGCATGCACAATGGCGGAATTTGCCCGTGTTGCGCCCATGGCAACGTCACTTTCCTTTTCCAGAATACAAATTCTGAGCTTGTAGCGCGAAAGCGCGCGGGCTGCCATTGCGCCCGTTACCCCTGCCCCGATAATGGCTACGTCGTACATATCATACCTCCTAAAAATACAAAAAGACGCACCAAAACACCCCTACGGGGTGTTTTGACGCGTCTCCAAATCTCTGCATCGTTTATATTCTACCAGTTTTTTCGTGCTTTGTCAAGTACTTTTTATTATCCTCAGCTTTTTAAAGAAAGAAGCACATAAATTTCGCAAAACGCTTTACAAATTTTATATTTTATGGTATACTTGGAAAGGTGGCCTTCTGCCGCCTTATAATTCATGCAAAAAGGATGTGAGCTTGTGGACAGTTATCCCGGTCGATTATGGAATAAATTTAAGATGCGGGGGCAGTCTGCAGGCTTTTTCTGTACTGCCCTCGGCGGGCGGTGCAAAAAAGAAGAAATAAAAAAGCAATAGTGAAGAATTTTCGCTTCGCTATGCTTTGTTTTTGTATTTTTTGCCGCCCGAAAACAGAAAGGGTGGTTTTTTTATGTTTGAAAAAGTTATGGAGCTTATCACTTCCCGCCGCTTTGCCGAAGTGCGGGAAATTCTGGGAAATGCCAATACGGTAGACATTGCGGAGCTGTTTGATACGCTTTCGGAAACGGACTCGTTGCTCGTTTTCCGTCTTTTGCCGAAGGAAAAGGCGGCAGAGGTTTTCAGCTATATGGAAACGGACGCACAAAAGCACATTGTGGAAAGCATTACCGACCGTGAGCTTTCCGGCATTTTAGATGACCTTTTCCTGGACGACACGGTTGACTTTATTGAAGAAATGCCTGCAAATGTGGTAAAGCGTGTGCTTGCCAATACTGACAGACAAACACGGGCGCTCATAAACCGATTCCTTCAGTATGAAGAGGACTCGGCAGGCAGTCTTATGACGATTGAGTTTGTAGGACTGAAACGGGAAATGACGGTTGCGGCGGCATTTGATACCATTCGCCGTACCGGTCCCGACAAGGAAACGATTTATACCTGCTACGTTATGGACGAAAACCGAAAGCTTGAGGGTATCGTTTCCGTCAAAACTTTGCTTCTTTCCCGCATGGATGCGCTTGTGGGCGATATTATGGATACGCAGGTCATCTATGTTTCCACCGATGATGATAAGGAAGACATTGCAAATCTTTTTCAAAAATACGATTTTCTCTCTCTGCCGGTTGTAGACAGGGAACGCCGTCTTGTGGGCATCATCACCATTGACGACGCGGTAGAGGTTTTGCAGCAGGAAAACACCGAGGACTTTGAGCTTATGGCGGCGGTAACACCGTCGGAAGCACCGTACCTCAAAACAGGCGTATTCAGCCATGCAAAACGGCGTGTGTTCTGGCTCCTGCTTTTAATGCTTTCCTCTGCCCTTTCGGGGACAATTCTCACGAAATTTCAGGACTCCTTCGCCGTTATGCCGATACTCGTTTCCTTCATGCCGATGCTGATGAATACGGGCGGAAACTGCGGTTCGCAGGCATCCACCCTCATTATTCGCGGTCTTTCGCTTGGGGAAATCCGCGGACGGGATGCGTTTCGGGTCTGGTGGCGGGAAGCGCGCATTGCTGTTTTAGTCGGTATCGCACTTGCTGCAGTAAACCTTCTTCGCATCTGGCTGTTTTATGACCATGCGCTGCTTTTAGGCATCGCCGTAAGTCTTAGCCTTCTTGCTACGGTGATTATCGCAAAATCCGTCGGCTGTCTTCTGCCCATCGGTGCAAAAAAGCTGGGGCTTGACCCTGCCATTATGGCAGCCCCCATCATCACCACCATTGTGGATATTTGTGCGCTGGCATTATATTTCTCTGTGGCAAAAATCATTTTGCATATATAGCATATGTTTCTGAAAACAAATGCGTAAACGCGCTGTCCGGTGTAATACCGAGTAGCGAGGCGGCGCCGTACACCGTCCCGAGTATGGGCGGCGTATCGGAAAACAAAACTGAAAAACTTCCCGAAAAGCGGCTTTCTATAGCCGCTTTTATTATTTCTCTGTCTTCACAAGGCGTACCATACACATACAATTTGCTTTTTCTTTCTAAACGCGCTGCTGCCGTTTGCAGGTGTTCGAAAATGGCGTCCAGCGTTTCTTTTACGATTTTTAAACATACCGCATCCCCACTTTTTGCACCCCGCCGGACAAGGCTTGCAAAAGATGCCAGTTTTCCCTGCTCCACCGTATCTAAATACGCTTCCGTTTCCAAAAGCGGCATCCCGATGGCAGCTTCCAGCATCCGCACAAGGCAGGTTTCCT
This sequence comes from Clostridia bacterium, assembly GCA_045648645.1. Taxonomy (GTDB): domain Bacteria; phylum Bacillota; class Clostridia; order UMGS1883; family UMGS1540; genus SIG447. Next base: position 3,079 of record JAZROH010000103.1, read on the forward strand.
CCCCTTTTCCTCTTGCGGCGGCAAAGGCAGAAGCTATCACCCGATAGCCGACATAAAGGCTTCCGCCGGGGCCTTCGTGTTCACCGCCTACAAACTGCATCTTGCCGTCTTTTTGGCTTGCCACGCCTGCCACCCGATGCATATATAAAACAGCCCCATCCTCCCCCGGCATGAAATTTGCACGGAGCAGTGCCGCGGCAAAATGCGCAAATGCTGTGCGTACCTCGCTATGAAAACCCACTCGCATTTTTTCCTTAAGCCGTGCCACATCCGCTTCGCTTTGTAACGCCAATACCACTGCCGTTTCCCGCTTGGGCATCCCTTCTATCAATTCTTTCACTATTTTTTCCGGTGCCATAGGCTTTAAAACACGCCGAAGCACCAGCCCCGTTTCCGTGCATAAAACGCCTTCTGTTTCACCCGCGCCGCTTATGATTCCCAGTATATATCGCATGTTAAAAGCTCTCCTGTCGAATTTAGTAAGCATTATAGCACATTCTACCAAAAGATAAAAGTAAAATCCTTGCATCTGCGAAAAAAAACCGTAATTTTTTTCTTTTTCTCCGGCAATGTCTACGAATTTTGTAAACCTCTATTTTTGCTGTAAATACGCGTTTTTCAGTTTTCCACATATTGCGGAAAATTCCAATTGAAAACGTGTGGAAAATGTGGATAACTCATTGGATAACTGGATAAAACGCGATTTTTATGTGGATAACTTTTTCTGCCCCCTTGCGCGTTTTTTGTACAAAATCTTTAGTTGGTTTACATAATTATTTTGTATTTCTTCCAAAAAAATCCATTCGACGAAAGTAGTGTTTTTTCGCGGAAGGAATTTATTTTTAAAAGTCGAATATTCCTTTTATCTGTTAAATTTTTCCATTTATGTAGGAGGAAACAACATGGAACTGGTATGTAAAACCACCGGACGCGCGCTGGTTGTTACCATGCGCGGAGAACTGGACCATCACAATGCTTCCCGCGTACGGCAGGAGCTGGAAGCCCGCTTCTCAGCCGCGGGCGTTCGCAATCTCATTTTTGACCTTTCGGAGCTTCGGTTTATGGATAGCTCAGGGCTTGGCATTTTAATCGGGCGGTACAAAACTGTTTCCGCCCTTGGCGGACAAACCCGCATTGCCGCCCCCACCGAGCAGGCGGACAGGCTGCTCCGTCTTGCGGGAATTTACAAGATTATTCCTGTTTTTGAAAACATCAGCGATGCTGCGGCAGGATTATAAGGAGGGTACGTGATGGAAAACAAAGTAAAAATCATTTTAGAGGCACGCTCTGTAAACGAGGGCTTTGCAAGAGTGGCTGCAGCGGCTTTTGCCGCCCAACTGGACCCGACGGTGGAAGAGCTTGCGGATATTAAAACCGCCGTCAGCGAAGCGGTAACAAACGCTATTATTCATGGCTATGAAGGCAGAAGCGGGCGGGTCTGTCTTGAAATGGAGGCGCGCGGCAATCTTTTAACCTTTATTGTCCGTGACCGCGGACGCGGCATTGCTGACATTGAAAAGGCAATGCGCCCCTTATACACCTCAAAGCCGCATCTTGAAAGAAGCGGCATGGGCTTTACCGTTATGGAAAGCTTTATGGACAGCCTTGCCGTTTCCTCCCGCGTGGATGAAGGAACACGGGTAGTCATGACCAAACGGATTCATGGATAACGCTACATACGAAGCCATTCGTGCCGCCCAAAACGGTGACGAGGCAGCCCTTGCGGTACTTACGAAAGAAAATGCGCCCTTAATTCGCAGCGTTGCCAACCGATTTCGCGGACGCGGCACAGAGGACGAAGACCTGTTTCAGCTCGGTGCCATCGGGTTTATAAAAGCTGTACGTGCATTTGATACAAGCCGCGGGCTTGCCCTCTCCACGTATGCTGTCCCCATGATTATGGGCGAAGTGCGCCGTCACCTTCGCGACAGCGGCATGATTCGGGTCAGCCGAAGCACAAAGGAGCTTGCGGCGAAGGCAGCCGCCGCCGCGCGCACGCTTACGGAAAAAAGCGGGCAGGATGTTCCGCTTTCCGCTATATCGGAATATATGGGTGTGCCTGCCGAAGAAATTGCGGCGGCACTTGAGGCGGTGCAGGTACCCGATTCTCTGCAGCGTCCCATTTGTGACGGGGACGGACTTTTGGAGGACGTGCTTGCAACCAAAGAGGATATTGCGGAAACCACCGCCGACCGCGTGACGCTCCTGCGCCTTCTGGACACAGGAAACGAAACGGAAAAAAATGTTATCCTCTGCCGATACTTTCGGGACAAAACGCAAACCGAAACGGCAAAGCTTTTAGGGCTTACCCAGGTGCAGGTTTCGCGGGCGGAAAAAAGAGCCATTGCCAGATTGCGGCTTCATATGATGCCTACTCCTTTAGAAAACCATTGACAACCCGCACTTTTCTATGGTATACTTATTTTTCGAGTAAGCCGGACAATCGCGGCGAAGCCGCAAGGCTTCGGTGAGGAAAGTCCGAGCACCATAGGGCAAGGGTGCCAGATAACGTCTGGTGGAGGCGACTCTAAGGATAGTGTAACAGAAAACAACCGCCATCTGTAAAGGTGGTAAGGATGGAAAGGCGAGGTAAGAGCTCACCGGCGGTATGGCGACATACCGGCCGTATAAACCCCACCCGGTGCAACACCGACAGAAGAGATAAGCCTGCCCGGCGCTTCTTCAACCGGTGGCTAAAGCCGCGTAGCGATATGCGGCGTAGATAGATGATTGTCTAAGACAGAACTCGGCTTACAGACTTACTCGAGGAAGGGGATGCTTCGTGCATCCCCTTTTCCCTTTCTTTATAAAATTTTACTTTACAAATCAAACATTTTATGATATAGTTATAAGCATACCACACATCTAAATATTTCAAGCACGGCTTGCGTTAGGTAAAAACGCAGGCTTCGGTTGTCATTTCCGTGTTTGAAATGAGATGTGTGGTAGCATTAAATCGGAGCGGCGTTTTTCGTGCGTCGGCTCAGCGTCGGCGCATTTTTTGTTGCTTCGCTTCGATGATAGTCGCCAAATTGCTGAAACGGATAGCGGGCACCGGAAAAACCGGTGCCCGCGTCCGTTTTGCACACAAAAAATTTTCTTCCGCAATAATAAATCTACATTTTTTGTCAATTTTCGCATCTTGGCAGAAGTTTTTTCGTCTAAAAAGCCTACTTGTCAAAATAAATCCTGACTTTTTTAAAATAATTGACTTTTTATTCTGTCAGTGCTATAATGAGAAAAAATGGCATTTTGCCGCGAAAATAAAAAGGAGTTTTGAACATGAAAAACCTTGGTTACTACAATGGTCAATTCGGTGAAGCCGAAGAAATGATGATCCCCATGAACGACAGAGTGTGTTATTTTGGTGACGGCGTATATGATGCAACCTACAGCCGCAACTACAAAATCTTTGCACTCGACGAACACATCGACCGTATCTATAACAGCGCTGCCCTTCTCAAAATTGAAATCGGACAGACGAAAGAAGAAATGAAAGCCATCTTAAACGAAATGGTTTCCAAAATGGACACCGGCTCCAACTTCGTTTATTGGCAGGTTACAAGAGGTACAGGAAAGCGTAACCACGTATTCCCCACCGATGGCTCCAAAGCAAACCTCTGGATTACCATTTCCCCGAAGGACATCGTAGATGTATATAAGAAAATTAAGCTTATCACTTTGGAAGACACCCGTTTCCTCCATTGCAATATCAAAACCTTAAACCTCATTCCTTCCGTTATGGCATCCCAGAAGGCGAAGGAAGCAAATTGTGATGAAACGGTTCTCCACCGCAGCGGCAGAGTAACGGAATGTGCACACAGCAACGTGCATATTATTAAGGATGGCATTTTTATGACTGCGCCTACCGACCATCTTATTCTCCCCGGCATTGCAAGAGCACACCTCATCAAAGCTTGCAAGAAGCTCGGCTTTGGCGTAGATGAAACACCGTTCACACTGGAAGAAATGATGAATGCCGACGAAGTTATCGTATCTTCCTCCGGCTCTCTCTGTCTGGCTGCAGAAATCATTGACGGCAAGCCCGTTGGAGGCAAAGCACCCGAAATGCTCAAAGCCATTCAGGACGAAGTGCTCCGCGAATTTATGGAAGAAACGAAATAAGAAACACCCAACCCTAAGGAGTGAAAAATACATATGACACAGCAGGAACTTACCATTTTAAATCTCGGGCAGAGTCTTGATGACCTTGCAAACCTTGACCCCAGAGGCTACGGCGTTTGCAAAATTCTGTACAAGGCTTCCCGCGAATATGCCGGCGGCCCCACATGCATGAACGCCGCCCAAAAGCTCGTAAACACCGTAAAGGAAGGCGACTTTGTGTATGTTATGACGGGCTTCGTGCTCCGTCCCTTTAAGCATGCGGAAACGGACGGCATCATCAGTTCCATGCTCCTTTGCCGCGCTCTCGTGAAAGCCTTTGGTGCAAAGCCGATACTCATCTGCCCCGAAGAGAACTATGAAGCTGTAAAGAACATGGCAGCATGTGTAGGGCTTCATCTTTTTGAAGACCTCAACGAGTTAAAAGAAATCCCCGTTTCTATGGGCGTTATCGTATATACGAAGGATGCAGACCGCGCCGCGGCACAGGCAGACGAAATCATTGCGAAAGCCACACCTTCCGCTGTTATCAGCATCGAATGCCCGGGCGCAAATGAAATCGGCGTTTATCATAACGCTACGGGGCTTGATGTTACAGAACTGGAAGCCAAGCAGGACGCACTCTTTGAAAAACTGCAGGCAATGGGTATTTTAAACATTGCTATTGGTGACCTTGGTAATGAAATCGGCATGGGTGCTATCCGTGAAACCCTTGAAAAGTATATCCCCTATGCCGCAAAAGGCGCTTGCCGTTGTGACTGCAAAAGTGGTATTGCCGTTAAAACTGCGGCAGACAATCTCATTACCGCCACCGTATCCGACTGGGGCTGCTATGCCATGATTGCTTCTATGGCATTCCTCAAGGAAGATATTGATATTATGCATACGGCAGAGCTTGAAAAGGAAGCTGTTATAACGGCATGCCGCAGCGGCATGATTGACATGTACGGCTGGCTTATCCCTGCCATCGACGGATTTGGTCTTGAAGTCAATCTTCCGATTGTTTCCCTGATGCGCGAAATGGTAAAAAGCGCCCTTTCCCTTCGCGAAACCTGCAAAACATGGTTTGAGAAGGTAGAAGAGCTTCATTATTTTGGCTAAATGTAAGAAGAAAGGCTTGCCATGCAGATTTTCTGCATGGCAAGACAGCTACTATGGAACAAATCAGATTTCTCCCCTGTGGTGACAGCGCGGTAACGGTTGAATTTTCTAAGGAAATCAACGAAGAAACTAACCGCAAAATTCGGTTTTTAGCTACTGAAATAGAGAGGCAGGGCATTCGCGGCGTTCGCGAAAGTGTTCCCACCTTCTGCAGTATTACCGTTTATTTTGACCCGCTTGTACTCTCAGGGCAAAAGCTTCAGAAAAAAATTCTAAATATAATTCATGCATACAAGGAAGGCTCTGCCCAAAAAAGGCGTGTCTTCCTTATTCCCGTTTGTTACGAGGGTGAATACGCCCCCGATATGGAAGATGTTTGCCGCCTTACAGGGCTTACCCGCGAGGAGGTCATTCAAATCCATTCTTCCACGGATTATCTAATTTATATGCTTGGATTTTTGCCGGGCTTTCCGTATCTTGGCGGCATGGATTCGCGCATTGAAGCCCCAAGGCTTGATACGCCCCGCACAACCATTCCGGAAGGCGCAGTCGGCATCGGCGGCAAGCAGACGGGGATTTACCCCCTTGCCTCTCCCGGAGGATGGCGGCTTATCGGCAGAACGCCCGTCAAGGTGTATGACCCCGGGCGGGAAAACCCAATTGTCTATAAGGCGGGGGATTATATTCGCTTTTTCCCTATCTCCCCCGAAAAATTTGAAAGCCGAAGGACTGCTTCTGCAGAAATTGAAGTAAGGGAGGAACCGGAATGCTGAAAATGACGATTCTTTCTCCCGGACCGCTTTCCACCGTGCAGGACGAAGGACGCTTCGGGTACATGAACACCGGCTTTTCGCCCGGCGGTGCAATGGATGCCTATTCCATGAAGGTTGCCAACATTCTGGTTGGGAACGCACCGGGTGACGGTGTGATTGAAATGACGATGCTGGGAATCACGGCGCAGTTTTCCTGTGATACGGTTATCGCGGTCACGGGGGCGGATATGGAGCCCTGTATTGACGGCGCGCCTATTGAAATGTACAAAAATATAGAGGTGCACGCGGGCGCTGTGCTCTCCATGAAAGCCGCAAAAAGCGGCATGCGTGCTTACCTTGCCGTAGCCGGCGGTTTTGACCTGCCGCCCCAAATGGGCAGTATGTCCACCAATCTCAAATGCGGACTTGGCGGCTTCGAAGGCAGGAAACTTCGCGCGGGCGATGAAATTCCGCTTCGGCAAAGCGTGACCCTTTCTATGCTCGGTACACGGCAGACGGAAGCAGAAAACACGTATCCTGCCGCGCTCGGCATTCGCGTGCTACTCGGTCCGCAGGATGATTATTTTACGCAAAAAGGCATCGAAACCTTTTTAAGCGGCACCTATATGGTAACTGACAAATCCGACCGTATGGGCATTCGTCTGGACGGCGAAAAAATTGAAAATAAAAACGGTGTGGATATTATTTCGGACGGCATTGCCACAGGCTCTGTGCAAATTCCCGCCTCGGGAACGCCCATTATCATGATGGCAGACAGGCAGACCACCGGCGGCTATGCGAAAATTGCCACGGTGATTTCGGCTGACCTTTCTAAAATTGCACAGGCACGGCCGGGCACCCGCATCCGTTTCACCGCCGTTTCCGAAAAAGACGCAGTAATTCTTAAAAAACAGGAAGAAAAGAAACTGGCAGCACTTCGCTATATATCAGTTTTTTCAAAATAGAAGGGATGAAACTATGGATTATTCAAAAATGCATCCTTCCGAGGTAAGACAGCTTATTCGTGAAGGTAAAATTACCGGACAAACCTCCGGTATGTGTGACGGTTACGCGCAAGGAAATCTCCTTGTTCTCCCCATGGAGCAGGCATATGACTTTTTGCTTTTCACCCAGAGAAACCCAAAATCCTGCCCCATTTTAGAGGTTGGAGATGTAGGAAGCCGTCTTGTAAAGAAAATGGCAAACATGGGCGATATTGCCACAGATATTCCCAAATACAGAGTTTGGGAAAACGGTATTATGACGGGGGAATATACTGACGTTTCCCATCTTTGGAGAGATGATTTTGTATACTTCCTTATCGGCTGCTCCTTCTCCTTTGAAGGCGAGCTTCTCGCCGCCGGCGTACCTGTACGCCACATTGAAGAAGGCAGAAATGTGCCGATGTATCTGACCAATATTGACTGCGAAGAGGCAGGCATGTTCCACGGAAAGCTCGTTGTCAGCATGCGTCCCATGCCGGCCGACCAGGTGATCCGTGCTGTCAGCATCACCGCCTCCATGCCCCGTGTGCACGGCGCGCCCATTCATATCGGCGACCCTGCTCAAATTGGCATTCAGGATATTTCGAAACCCGATTTTGGCGATTCCGTCACCATAAACGAAGGGGAAATTCCTGTTTTTTGGTGCTGCGGCGTTACGCCTCAGTCGGTGGTTATGAGCGCAAAGCCGCCCATTGCCATCTCACATGCACCGGGACATATGTTCATTACCGATGTAAAAAATACGCTTTTAAAGGACTGAGAAGATCATGTATACAGTAGACCTCAACAGCGACCTTGGCGAAAGCTTCGGCGCATATAAAATCGGCAGGGACGCGGATATTCTTCCCCTCGTTTCCTCTGCCAACGTTGCCTGCGGGTTCCATGCGGGTGACCCGACCATTATGGCAAAAACCGTGCAGATTTGCAAAGATAGCGGCACAGCTATCGGTGCACATCCCGGCTTTGCGGATTTACAGGGCTTTGGCAGACGAAACATGAACGTTTCGCCGGAAGATGCCAAAAACATGATTGTGTACCAAGTGGGTGCGCTGGATGCTTTCTGCAAAAGTGCAGGCGTTTGTCTGCAGCACGTAAAGCCCCATGGTGCGCTTTACAATATGGCAGCAAAGGATGGTGCCTTAGCCCGTGCCATCTGCGAGGGCATTTATGCCTATAATCCCGCGCTTATTCTCCTGGGGCTGGCAGGCAGCCAAATGATTACCGCCGCAAAGGAAATCGGTCTTCCCTATGCCGAGGAAGTGTTTGCCGACCGCGCGTATGAGGATGACGGCACACTGGTGGCAAGAACAAAGCCGGGTGCTATGATTCATGATGAGGATGAAGCGGTAAGCCGCGTAATCACTATGATTAAAACCCATAGCGTCATCTCCATAAGCGGTAAGGAAATTGAAATCTGTCCCGACTCTGTTTGTGTGCACGGTGACAGTGAAAAAGCACTCCTTTTTGTCAAAAAAATAAGAAGTGCGCTTGAAAAGGAAGGCATTTCCATAAAACCCATATCGCAAATCATTTCGGAAAGGGCGTAGACCATGAACACTTCACATACATATCCGATTTATTACCGCGCGTTTGCCCGTATTAGTCTGGATGCACTTACACATAATTTAAACGAGCTCAAAAGCTGTCTTCAAGAAGGCGTTCGGGCAATGGCAGTTGTAAAGGCAAATGCATACGGACACGGCAGTGTGCGCGTATCCCGTCATTTAGAATCGCAGGTGGATTATTTTGCCGTGGCAGGACTTGAAGAAGCCATTGAGCTTCGCGAGGGCGGCATAAAAAAGCCTATACTGGTGCTATCCTATACAAGTCCGTACCTCTACCCTGCCCTTATCGACCATGAAATCACGGCTACCCTTTTTAATACGGAGGAGGCCCGTGCACTTTCAGAGGCTGCACTGAAAAAAGGTAAAAAAGCGAAGGTGCACGTGTCGGTAGATACAGGCATGGGCAGAATCGGTTTTGCACCGGATGCCGGGGGCGCCGATGCGGTGCGGGAAATTGCTTCCCTGCCCGGCATTGACCTTGAAGGGCTTTTCAGCCACTACGCCTGTGCGGATTGTGCAGATAAGGCAGATGCGCTTTGCCAGACAAAGCTTTTTGATGAATTCATTGCCCTGCTCGAAGCGAGAGATGTCCATATCCCGATAAAGCATATTTGCAATAGTGCCGGTACCATGGACTTTACAAAGCAGTATGATATGTGCCGTCTGGGCATTGCGCTTTACGGTCTGTACCCGTCCGACGAAATGGATACAGAAAGAGTAAAGCTTATACCCGCCATGGAGGTTGTCAGCCACGTAGTGCATGTCAAAACCGTGCCGAAAGGCTTTAAAATCGGCTACGGGCACATCTACACCGCCCCCGAAGAGCGTAAAATCGCAACCGTTTGTATTGGATATGCAGACGGCTATAACCGTTGCTTTACGGAAGTGGGCTACGTGCTTATAAATGGAAAAAAAGCACCGGTTGTAGGCAAAGTGTGCATGGACCAGATTATGGTGGATATTACGGATATCCCGGACGTTTCAGTCGGGGACCATGCCGTTATTCTCGGCGAAAATGATGGGGCAAGCATTACTGCCGAAGACCTTGGCAGCATGTGCCACAGCTTCAACTATGAGGTCGTTTGCAACTTTATGCCCCGCGTCCATCGTGTCTATTATCAGGACGGGAAAATTACCGAATAAACGTAAATATATAGGTAGGGATTTCACATCCCTACCTTATTGCATAAAAAAGGAGCGTATTAACATGAAAAAAGCTGCCGTTTTTATCCTTCTCGGGCAATCGAATGCCGTAGGTCACGGCGTACCGATGCAGGAGGAAGACAAAATAACAGCACCCCTTAAAAATGTATTTGGACTTGACCGTGCGCAAAACCAATCCTTTGACACCACTTCCCTTGTCTGGAGCGGCTACAGGAGCGGCGGGATGAATCTTGGAGAAACGCAGGATGATACGTATTCCGTCGCAAACTGTCTTGCAACCCTTTGGCAGAACGCAATTGACGGCGGCGAGCAGCTTCCCGATTTACATATCGTACAGATTGCCATCGGTGCGCAAGGCGTAACGGAAAAATATATGTGGTATCCCGGGCGGGAGAAAAAATTAGCCCCCGGAAAGCTTAAGACGGTGGACATTTCCTTATATCCCTTTACAGCGCATATTTTATCACTTCTTGAAGAAAGCTTTAATGCGCTATCAAAAGAGCCGGACTATATTGGTTTGCATTGGCGCGGCGGAGAGAACGATACATCGCTTCACGTGGAAGAATTGCAATCGGTTTTAAAACCCATCTATGAAGAAATACTTACGGGTTTTCAAAGTGCCATCGGGAAAATCGTGCCTGTCATTTTGCATCGGCTTGCCATGCCCGAAAGATGTATGGATATGGATCCGAGTGGCGAGTCTCTCAAAAGCATGCATTACATCAATACTGTATTTGATGCACTCGCGGCAGAAAATGAAAATGTTTCTGTTTTTGATGTTAAAAATGCGCCACACTTTATTCCCGATGTACGCGGAAACGGCATATTCATTGAAGACGTTGTGCATTTCACACCCGAAACGAACGCTTGGGTGGCAGCAGAAATTTTTCGTGCGTATAAAGAGAAAATGCAGACCGCGTTATAAGCGCGCGTTCTGCCATCCAAAACAAAATACAACACAGCCCCGAAATCAAAATCATTTCGGGGCTGTATTCTTTATACACTTTTCAAAAAGAAATTATTTAATTCCCATTAAAAGTTCCATAACATACATTTCGAGTGCTTCGTAATTTCTTTCTTCCATGCATTTCTTTTCAAAAGCATAGTCGTAGCGATTCAGCTTTTCTTCGAGCATTTTTGTGATTTTCAAGCTGTTTTCCAGATGGGTAAAGCTTACATCCTTTTTCTGGGTGCGGATGGCTTTAACATCAAGACCAATGTATTCTCCGTTTGCACAGAAGTTATGTTCTTTCAGAACCTTTACCTGATTGAATGCGCTTCTGAGGTTTTCTACGCCGAAGCTCTTATCTTCGTCAAACTTCATGCCGTTCTGGTCGTTCAAATGTACGCCCCAGAGCTTATTCATAGCGAGAGCGAAGCCCATTTCACCTGCCGGGTCAAGCCCTGCAAGTACTGCGTGGGCGGTTTCGAGAAGTGCACCTACGCGGGACGGATCTTTTGTTGCCGCGGAAACGGCGAGCGCATGTCCGAGTGTGGGGCAAACGCTTCTGTCGATAGGTTCGTTGGGCTTCGTTTCAATCATAACCTTGATGTTCTTGTCATAGTCAAGCATAACGTCAAGAGCATCCACAAGTCTTTTTACCGTTTCTGCAGGGCTTTTGCTTTCCGGTACGATAGTACCTTCTCTTGCAAGCCACAAAACAATGTAGTTACAATCTAGTGCGTGTGCTATGTCAATAGAACGCTTTGCGCGCCAGATAGCAAATTCTCTGTCTTCCTTAGAGTTAGATGTGAAGCCGCCGTCTACCGTATGGGGGTCCATCCAAAGACGGGGAGCAACAAATTCGGATTTAAGACCGTAACCATCAAGAAAACCCTTCAGTTCCTTTGCTTCTTTGATGATGGCTTCTTCGCTCATGTTGTTGAGATTCGGCACAGCATCATCATCATGAAACTGAATGGCATCAAAGCCGATATCCTTAAAGCGTTTGATTTTCTCTTCGAAAGAGAAAGATTCTCTGGTAGCGGGGCCGTATGCATCCGCACCTTCGTGTACATTCCAGGGACCTACTGAATACTTAAACATTTACTTTTCCTCCTTTATTTCTACCCATGTTTTTGTTTTACTGCTTTCAATAATGGCTTCTGTAAGCCGTACGATATATGCCGCATCCTCCAGCGTGGAGAATAATTTTTCACCCTTCTGCCCGTCCGCAATATACTTATAAAAAGCATACATATTTCCCTTAAAGGCATCATTCCAGCCTTCGGGATGACCCATGGCAAGGTTTGTATAGGGACGAACAGAGGGGGAAATGCTGTTGGGATTTCGAATCAGCATGCTGTTTTCTCCGCCGCGGCGACCAATCCAAAGTCTGTCATTTTGTTCCTGATTCCATCCGTAGGAAAGCTTTGCGCCGTTAATTTCAAACCCGAAATCACAGCCGTGTCCTGCCGCAACCTCTGTTACGTGGAATACGCCCGTAGCACCCTTATCCGTTTTAAAAAGCACAGCGGCATACTCTTCGTTTTTCACGTCCACAAGGTCATAGTCACCCGTGGCATCGCGGAAGGTTTCTGTTTGATTGCGGGGCTTTTTCCTTTGGGGAATAACAGTTACAAGGTCTGCAAAAACGCGTGTGATGCGATGCCCTGTTACATGCTGCACCATATCCATCCAGTGCGAGCCGATATCTGCAACGCAACAGGAAGCACCGGCAACCTCCGGTTCAAGACGCCAGGAATAATCTGTGTCATACATCAGCCAATCCTGTCTGTAATACCCGCTGATTACCCGCACCTCTCCGGCTTCACCGCCGGCAATTCTTGCTTTCGTTTCCTGTACCATAGGATTTAAACGATAATTGAAATTGACGCATACGGCGGAATCGGGGTATTGTTTTTTCAGATTGACAAGCTCCATTGCCTCTTCGTATGTAGTGGTAAGCGGTTTTTCGCTTAAAAGATGCTTACCGCTTCTGATAATCTTTTCATTGATTTCCCGATGCAGGAAGTTCGGAGTGCAGTTATGCACAGCGTCAATCGTCGGGTCATCAAGAAGTGCGTCTACGGTAGGATACACCTTTTCAATGCCGTACTGCTCTGCTTTTTTCTCTGCAAGTGCTGCATTTGTATCTGCGATTGCCGCAATTTCACACATACCGATACGGCGAAGCGCTTCAATATGACTTTCGCCTATGTAGCCCATGCCGATAATACCGACACGAATTCGTTTCATTTTATCACCAACCTTTTTGTTTTAAGTATAACAAATGAATATTTCTGTAATCAATCCTATTTCCAAGCCGCTTTTTCTCAAAAACTTGCAATATTATAATAGAGGTTGACATGTACACCATTATATTTTATAATAAATGCGGGAGGCAAAGTGCTATGTTTTATCAACCGATTATTTTGACAAAAGGGCTGTATTCCGCCGATATAAGAAACCTTGAACAATATCCGCTTCACTGGCACAGTGACCTTGAAATCCTGTTCTGCCACAAGGGGTCTTTTGGCGTGCGGATTGACACGACGGAATACCTTGTAAACCCCGGGCAAACACTTTTGGTAGGAAGCTCGCAGCCCCACGAATATTTCAATTGCTCAAAAGATAATGTAATTACCCTTTTGCGGGTGGGCAGTGTCTATTTCGGCAGTGCGTTATTTATGGAAATCGCGAAGAAACAATTCGCAACCCCTGTGATTGAAAACAACATCGAAATCAAAAATGTATTCACCCATATTTCTGACCTTTGCCGCACCGAGGAAACCCTGGAGAGCAAGCTGGAAATGCAGGCGTGCATTTATTCGCTCGTTTCTCTGCTTCTGAGGCACCTTCCACCTGCCGCAAGTGTTTCTGCGAGACAGAATAAGCGTCTGCATTATGTTTTGAATATTCAAAAAACACTGGATTATGTTTCCACTAACTTCGATAAAGATATACCGGTCGAAAAGGCTGCACAAATTGCAGGATATGAAAAAAACGCCTTCAGCCGACTGTTTAAACAAGCCACCGACACAAGCTTTCATCAATATTTAAACAATTATCGGATAAAAAAAGCCTGCATTCTGCTTTTGGATAATGGAGGCACCATTTCTAAGATTGCCGAAATGGTCGGGTTTCCGGAACTTAAAACCTTCTGCCGCGTCTTTAAACAAATCACGGGCGTAACCCCGAGCGAATATCGAAAGACACAAATCATTAAGAAAAACTAGGCGAATGTATATGTCTTGTCCCCCTCTTGTTCTTTGCAAGTTTTTGGGAATAACACGCTTCCTTTGGGGATTGTACCCGCAAAACACATGGTGTTATAATGAAACTAACAAAATCTAAGAAAAGAGGGATACGATGGATAAATCAAGAATTACCGCAGCCATTTGGCCGTGGGGTACAGAAACCAGAGAACAAATGGAATTGGCAGCGCAGGAGGTTTCCAATATCGGCTACACCTGCTTTGAAAGTGTAAAGCAGGCCATTTACGCTTTTGATTTGGATTTGGAGGCATATCGCGAGGTACTGAAGAGATATAATATCAAGCCCGTAAGCTTCTATTACCATATTCCTAAGCGCGGCGAGGTGGACACGCTGTTTGAAAATCTGGAAAGAGAACTGGAGTTTGTTGCGAAATTGGACGTTCCGAGAGTCTGCCTGCAGGGTACAATCGGAAGACCCAAGGTTATGGATAAAAACGCTATGGACTCTGAGGTGGAAATTATTGCAAAATTTGCAAATATTGCAAAAGGATTTGGTATCACGACCAATCTCCACCCCCATATCAATACATACGTAATGTACGAAAATGAAATTGATTATTGCTTTGAAAATCTGCCGGCAGACCTCGTAAGCTTTGCACCGGATACAGCACATCTTGTTGCAGGGAAAAGTGATCCGTGCAAGGTAATTGAAAAGTATATCGACCGCGTAAAGTTCACCCACTTTAAGGATATTCCCGCCGGCGGCACCTCATCCTGCGGATTTGCCGAATCGGGCGTTGAACTGTTCCTGTATTCGGAACTGGGTACAGGTTGCGTAGATTTCCGGCGTGTATTTGATCTCCTAAAAAATGCCGGATATGACGGTCCTTTATGTGCAGAGCTCGACCATCCGCCCCTGTCCAACTCTATTTCTGCTCTGCACAATTACAAGTTTTTGGTAGAAAACTACTAAAAGGAGGCAACTTATATGTCTAATCCACTTCTTCTGGGCGTAGCGCAAACCGATATTACGCCCGAAATCGGTGCACGCTTGTTCGGTTACGGCGGCAATGTTCGCTCGGAAAGCATACACGATAATTTAACTGCAACGGCATTTTGGTTTGAGAAGGGCAACACACGTGCACTTTTAATGAGCATTACCGTATGCTCCATAATAACGCCCCTTGCCGACAGAATTCGCAGTGAAATTGCTTTGTCTCTTTCCATTCCGTACGAAAACTGCATTTTAAACGTCACCCACACCCATACGGGGCCGACCACCGCAGGACAGGTGGGCTGGGGCGATGTGGATACAGACTACTGCGAAAATATTTTCATTCCGAAAATATTGGAAGTGGCGAAAGAAGCCGCATCCTCACCCGTTCCCGTAAAAATGGGTATCGCACAGGGTAAAAGCTATATCGGCATAAACCGCAGACAAATTATGCCGAATAACCGGATTGAGCTGGGGCAAAACCCATGGGGTCCGTTTTGTCCGGATATGACCGTAATTTCCTTCCGCGATAACGGGAATAAAACCATCGCCAACATGATTCACTACGGCTTGCACGGTACAGCTGCCGGAAAGTCTACCGTCATAGGACGTGATTGGTCCGGCATCATGATAGATAGACTGGCTGCGGAAACGGGCGCGATTACGGCCTTCTTTTGCGGTCCCGAAGGCGATGTGGGGCCCCGCATTTCAAACGGCGAAACCGTCGGCAACATAGCACTCATGGAAGAGCTTGGCGGCGTAGCGGCGAGCGACGCTGTCCGGATTTATAAGGAAATCCGTTCTTTTCATGATGCATCTCTTACCTGCGCCGGTAAAACAGTTCGCATTCCCTTTGACAAGCGCATAAGTCCTGCAGAAGCGACAGCGGGATACGAACGTTTTTCAAAAGAACCCGGCGGCACCGCTATGGCACTTGCAAATCACTATCAGGAAGTTCTTGCCTCGTATGAAAACGGATACGAAGAAGTGGACGCAAGAGAAATTCCGCAAACCATTATAAAAGTCGGGGACGTTGCCTTTGTCAGCACCCCTTTCGAACTTTTCTCGGTTATCGGCATGCGAATCGCGGAGGCAAGTCCCGTTCCCTATACCCTAAACCTTGTGATGTCCAATGGTTCGGAAGGGTATTTTATAACAGAAGACAACCTGTACCTCGCGCCGCATAACGGCGGGTATGAGGTTGCAATGTATAGTATGACAACCTTGCAGCCTTATACACACGACGCTGATTTTCACTTAATTACTGAAACTTTAAAGAATTTGGAGGATGTAACATGTACAGAATAGGACAAGAAGAAATCGATGCTGTAGCACGCGTTATAGAATCTCAGGAGCTTTTCAAGGTAAATGATGGCACACTACAGGAATGCCAGAACGTACAGCTTGAAATGGAAAGAATTTTCGGAGCAAAGCATGCTCTGTTCATGACCAGCGGACACGCCGCACTGACCTCTGCGCTGATTGCCAGAGGTATTGGCCCCGGTGACCAGGTTATCGTTCCGGCTTACACCTATATTGCTACCGCAATGGCAGTTGTGGCTGCCGGTGCCATTCCCGTAATTGCAGAAATCGATGAAACCATGACGCTGGATGCAGAAGATGTGGAAAGAAAAATCACCCCCCACACCAAGGCTATTCTCCCCGTGCATATTCAGGGCTTCCCTTGCAACATGGACGCCATTATGGAAGTTGCCAAGAAGCATAATCTTTTCGTACTGGAAGATTCCTGCCAGGCAGACGGCGGCTCCTTCCGCGGCAAACGTCTCGGCTCTATCGGGCACGCAGGTGCACTCAGCTTTAACGCCTTTAAGCTCGTTTCCTGCGGCGAAGGCGGTGCCCTTTTAACAAATGATGACACCCTGTATGAGTGCGCTTTAATTTACCACGATTCCAGTGCTGTCGCGTTTTTCGGCGACCAGCTTGATAATGTAAAAGTAAAGCCGTTTTGCGGCAACGAATACCGCATGCATGAAATCCCCGCCGCGATTATGCGGGTGCAGTTCTCCAGAATGGACGGTATTTTGCATGACCTTCGCAAAAACAAGAAAATTTTAATGGACGCAATTTCTGCCGACTTTGCGTTTGCTCCCAGCCATGACATAGAAGGCGATTGCGGTACAACGCTTGCTTTGCAGTTTGATACGGCAGAGGCGGCAGTAGCATTTACGGAAAAGCTACCTTTTAATACAACCATTCCGATTAACACCGGCAAGCATATCTACAAGCATTGGACACCCATTATGGAAAAACGCGGCGCATTCCATCCCAAAATGGACCCTTTCAAAATGGAAGATAACCGCGATATTATTCCGGATTACAATGATAATATGTGCCCGAGAACACTGGATATTCTTTCCAGAACCGTATATATTCCTATTAATCCGGATGCTTCAGAAGCCGAAATGCTGGAAAAAGCAGAAGCCATAAAGGCAGCAAAATAAATACTAAACCATGAAAAACGTGGCTGTTTAATAATTGATTTATAAACAGCCACGTTTTTTCTCTATTTAAATCTTTAATTTCAATTTATTAGGCTTCGTTTTTCACATATTCATCAAGAGAACGGAATACATATCCCTTTGCTCTCGCGCCATCGATAATATCGCCCAGCGCTTCGGCATTATCACGGGAAACAGCGTGCAGGAGAATAACTGCGCCGCCATGAAGACCTGCCATCACTTTATTATACGCATATTCCTTGCCACGGGATGTATTTTGTTCCCAGTCCTGATAAGCTAAGCTCCAGAATACATTTTTATAGCCCATATCGCGGGTTATACGAAGTGTTCTTTCGTTATACTCCCCTTTCGGTGGACGAACGTATTGCATGGTTGCCCCGAAAGTTTCTTTGAAAGCCTCCGAAAGTCCCGTAAGCTCTGCCTGCAGTTTTCCGTCATCTAAAACAGTGGGCAGGGACGGATGGTTTACCGTGTGATTTCCCACGACGTGCCCTTCCTCTACCATACGCCTTACTAAATCCGTATGTTCCTTAAGATACGGCATGGTAATAAAAAATGCGGCTTGCACATTTTTTTCTTTCAGCGTATCGAGAATGGAGGCCGTGTAGCCGTTTTCGTATCCTTCATCAAACGTCAAATAAACCCCTTCATCCTCTTTTCCCATATAGATACAATCATATGTATCCATGGTTTTTACCTGCTCTGCCGTAAATTCCGGTCTTGCATTTTCCATCGGGCGGTATCCCCACCCCTGTACGCTTGCAGCAACAGCCGCCGTCGGCTCTGGCGTCATTGTTCCTTTTTCTGCACCGCACCCTGTTAAAAACAAAACTGCCGCCAAAGGAATTCCCCATCTTTGCAAAAAAATCTCCCCTTTCCATACATGCATTTTTCAGATTACAGCACCCTTTCGAATAATAATCGGATAATTGGGCTGCCCCGTAAGTCGCCGTCCTTCCCGCATCAGACACTCTTTATCAAAAATTACATTTTCTGCGGTACAATTCGTATCAATATGCGTCTTTTCCATAACGATACAGTTTTGCAAATGGGAATGCTTTCCCAGCTTTACACCGCGAAAAAATATGCAATTTTCGGCGCTGCCTTCCAAAACACAGCCATCCGCTACAAGACAGCCTGAAATATCGGCACTGTCCCCATACCGGGTGGGTACGCGATTTTTTACTTTGGTGAAAATCGGATCCTCCTGCCGAAAAAGTGCCGTTTGCACCTCTTCTCTAAGGATATCCATATTGCAAGCAAAGTAGGAAGCTACGGAATCAATCCGCCCTGCATACCCTTTAAACTCCCAACCGTACATACGGAGATTTTCACGGTTTCGCACGAGTGCATCCATCACAAGGCTGTGTTCTCCCCTTGCCGCCGCACTCTCCACAATACGAATTAAAAGCTCTTTTTCCAAAATGTACATATCCATCGCAGCCTTCCGGCTCCGGCTTCCGTGGGGATGCAGCGCCAAATCACAAATGCGCCCGTCCGCCTCCGTTTCAAGCACCAAAAAGCGGGATACATCCTCTTTCTCCTCCCGATAAACTACAGTAATATCGGCTTCTGTTTCTTTATGCTGCCGGAGTGCTTCATCAAAGGTAATATTACAAACGGTGTTTGCCTCTGCCAGCACTACATACTTTTGGCGGCTTCGTCTTAAATACGGCATAATCCCCATTAAAACGTCAATTTCTCCCGCCATCGTACCATACTTTTCATAGCTTGCATAGGGCGGCAGCATGAAAAGTCCATAGTGCTCCCGCTGTAAGTCCCACGGACTTCCCGCCCCCAAATGGTCCATAAGGGACGAATATTTGTGCTTTGTGGCAACGCCCACATTGATAATCCCGGAATTCACCATGCCCGAAAGAACAAAATCTATCAGTCTGTATCTGCCCGCTATCGGCAGTGCGGCGGCGCTTCGTACCTCCGTTAGTTCACGAAGTGTAACGTCATCCGCCTCCGTTAAAATTATTCCCATTGTATCCTGCATTTATATCCCTCCGATTGCCGCACTTTTCTCTTTTTCGCTTCGCACACGCATTCCGACCACGGTTTCATCTCCAATCACGCAGATTTCACCCTGTTTTTCAGGACGTACATCTGCGCCGCGCCGCACGCGTGCCCCGCTTCCAATGATGGCATTCTCGATATTTGCATCTGCCTCAATATATGCGCCCGGAAAGACAACGCTGCTGACAATCCGCGCGCCTCTTGAAACGGTGACCCCGCGAAACAGGATGCTTTCGTGTACCCTGCCGTAAATCCGGCAGCCTTCCGTTACAATGCTGTCCGAAACATGGGCGCTTTCCGATGCAAAATGCGGCGGCTGGTCCGATGACCGGCTGAAAATTGTCCAATCCGGGTCATACAGGTCAAAGCGCGGCGGTGTCCTTACAAGATCCATGTTTGCCTCCCAAAGGCTCTTTGCCGTGCCTACATCCTTCCAATATCCGTCAAAATTATAGCCCTGTAGCTTTTCGCCCGATGCCAGCATCTGGGGAATGATGTTTTTTCCAAAGTCGTTTTGGGAATCCGGATTGCCTTCGTCTAAAATCAAATATTTTTTTAAAATCTGCCAATCGAAGAGATATACCCCCATAGACGCTAAATCATTTTTTGGCTTTAGGGGCTTTTCCTCAAATTCCGTAATTCTGCCCGCCGCATCCGTATTCATAATACCAAAGCGGGACGCTTCGTTAATGGGGACACGAATAACGGCAATTGTTGCCGCCGCACCGGTTGCCTTATGCAGATCCAGCATTTTGCCGTAATGCATTTTGTAAATGTGGTCACCCGACAATACCAACACATACCGGGGATTAAATCGTTCAATAAACCCGATATTTTGATAGATTGCATTGGCTGTACCCTTATACCATTCCCCTGCCTCCATTTTCTGGTAGGGAGGCAGAATGTATACACCGCCCCGATTGCGGTCCAAATCCCAAGGTTGTCCGCTCCCGATATAGGTATTAAGATCGAGTGGTTGATACTGTGTTAATACGCCCACCGTATGAATGCCGGAATGGGTGCAGTTACTCAGCACAAAGTCAATTATTCTGTATTTTCCGCCAAACGGCACCGCCGGCTTTGCAATATTTTTCGTCAGCGCTCCAAGCCTGCTCCCCTGCCCGCCTGCCAAAATCATAGCAAGACATTTCGTATCGTGCAAAATTCACACGCTCCTTTCCTTCGTTTCTTCTCATAGTAGTATATGAATTTTTGTACAAAAATATGCCTTGCGGGAACTTTTTTCGGGCAACTTGAAAATTTTATGTTACAATTGTGTTAATTTTACAAAAATTTCTTGCAAAAATACGAAAAAAAGGTATAATAATAAGTAGTATAAAAAATTTCGACGTTTAGACGGAATTTCAGACAATGCCCGTTTTATGCATACTTTTTCCGCTTGGGCGTTTTCTTATACAATAAAATGACGAAGGAGAACGAGATGGCAAATAAATTTTACCAAAGTGTACTATACCAGATGAGCGTATCCATTGGCAGAAAGGTCGGTCTGTATGAGGATGGTGACTTTATTTTCTCCTATCCGGAAGATATGAAGATGCTGCAGCAGGCAGACAAGCTTGCCCGTCTTACCGAAACGATGGACGAGCCCCTTCATTTTCTGGGCTTTACTTTCCTCGGCACGCCCGCCCATGGTACGCCTGAATTTCTTGTTTTTGTTGAAGGCGAGGACGATGATGCGGTTCGCTATGCCGAAATGATTGCCATTACCATCAGCTCCATGAATCAACTCCATAATGACCGGTATGACAGGTCAAATCTCATCCGGAATATAATTCTCGATAATGTTCTTCCGGGCGATGTACTTATCAGCGCAAAGGAATTGCATCTTGCCTATGACGCGCCGCGCGTAATTATGCTGCTTCGCACCAATGATAATTCTTCCAGTGCACACACACTGGTCGAAGTTGTGCAAAGCCTTTTCCCCGAGAAAAACCGGGACTTTGTATTCAGCCTTGACGAACGCAATACCATTTTGGCAAAAGAAGTGAAAGCCGATATGACGGAAGCAGAGCTTGAAAAGCTTGCCCAAACCGTTTTGGATACAGTAAACGCGGAAGCCTACGCCCAGATTACCATCGGCATCGGCTCTGTTGCGCCCACCATTAAGGATTTGGCAAAATCCTATAAGGATGCCCGCGTTGCCCTTGAGGTTGGCAAGGTGTTTGATACCGACCGCTCGATTATCAATTACGAAAATCTCGGTATCGGTCGCCTTATTTATCAGTTGCCGACGACACTTTGCGAACTGTTTTTGTCCGAGGTTTTCAAGAAAGAATCCATTGACGCACTCGATTCCGAAACGCTTTTCACCATTCAAAAGTTTTTTGAAAATGACCTGAACGTATCGGAAACCTCCCGTCAGCTGTATGTACACCGCAATACGCTTGTATATCGTCTTGACAAGGTGCAGAAGCTTACGGGTCTGGATCTTCGCATATTTGACCATGCCATCGTGTTCAAAATTGCCATGATGGTAAAACGCTACTTAAACGCAAGCCCCATGAAACTGTAATCACACAGGCAAAGCCCCGGCTTTGCCTGTAACACTAAAGGGAAAGTATATGATATATTTTAACAATGTTACCAAAATTTATGAAGATAACAAGGCACTGGCACTTGAGGATGTCAGCTTCCATGTAGAAAAAGGGGAATTTGTTTTTCTTGTGGGACACAGCGGTGCAGGTAAATCCTCCATTATCCGCATGCTTCTTTGTGAGGAAACCCCCACAAAAGGCGAAGTCATCGTAAACGGACATAATATCGGCGCACTTACGCGCAAGGAAATTCCGTTCCTTCGCCGTGAAATCGGCGTGGTTTTTCAGGATTTTCGTCTTTTGCCCGCCCGTACAGTCTATGAAAATGTGGCATTTGCCATGCGCATTGTGGGCGCTTCCTCAAGACAAATGCGCCGCCGAATTCCCGAGGTTCTCAATATGGTAGGTCTTTCCCGCAAAGCAAAGGCATACCCTTCTCAGCTTTCGGGCGGCGAGCAACAGCGTGTTTCCATGGCACGGGCACTTGCCAATAACCCGTCCATTTTAATTGCGGACGAGCCGACGGGAAATCTGGACAGAGAGAAAGCTGCCGAAATTATGGCAATTTTAGAAGATATCAATAACCGCGGCACCACCATTTTGATGGCAACGCATGCGGAAAAGGTTGTAAATGAGATGCAAAAGCGTGTCATTACGCTGGATATGGGACATCTGATAAGCGACGAAAAGGAAGGGGTGTACACGGTTGGCGTTTAGAGAATTTCGTTATTTTTGCAGTGAAGCTTTCAAAAGCATTTTTCATAATGTTTTAATGACGCTGGCAAGTGTCATTACCGTTACAGGGTGCCTTCTCTTTCTTGGCTCTTTCACCCTTTTCAGCATGAACTTAAGCTACATTGCCGACCAGGTGCAGGAGGACTGCAAAATGGTCGCCTATGTAGACCGTACATACTCCGAGAACGAAACCGAGCGCATCGGTGAAAAAATTCTTGCGCTTCCCAATGTTACGAATGCCGAACTGGAAACAAAGAAAGAAGCGTTTTTAGGTGCGGAAGAGATGCTGAAGGAAGGCGGCTTATCTCTGGAAGGGTTTGAGGATGATGACTTCCTTCGTGCTTCCTACACGGTCACCTTAGAGGACCTTGCACTTTCTGCTGACACCGCCGCTTCGCTTCGAGAAATTGACGGCATTGAAGAAGTCAGCGAGCAGCAGGATATTACGGACCGCGTGCTCAGCTTTACAAGCGTTGTCAAGATTGCTCTGATGATTGCTATGGGTGTTTTGGCACTCATTGCCGTATTTATTATTTCAAATACCATTAAGCTTGCGGTATTTGCCCGTGAGAAGGAAATTCATATTATGAAATATGTGGGCGCGACCGACTGGTTTATCCGTTGGCCCTTCATCATCGAAGGCATCATTGTCGGGCTTGTGGGCGGTCTTATTTCCCTCGCAGCTTGCATGGGGCTTTACGGCGCCTGTACAAACGCCATTGCCGCCTCGGACTGGTTCCCCTTTGACCTGCATGCTTTTTCTACAATTTCCGGTTCTCTTGTTTTGGTGCTTCTTCTTTTCGGTGCACTTATGGGGGCAATCGGCAGCGTTATTGCGGTAAGACGCCATCTGAAAGTTTGACCGCAAATCAAAGCAAACCATCGCAGAAGGGAGAAAATATATCTTGCGAAAAAAACACCAAAAGCTTATTATACTGCTTGCCATTATTGCGGCAATTTCTGTGCTTATCCCCACGGTTGCACCGCTTTTAACGGCGCGGGCAGATACGGTTTCGGATTTACAAAATAAACTTTCCGCGGCGCAGGAAGCGCGCAAGAATGCCGAGGCGGGGCTTTCTACTGTAAAGGGTGAAATTTCCAATGCCAAAGCCAAACGGGAAGAGCTCGATGTTGATATTTCTGCGCTCGAAACAGAAATATACACGCTTTCCCTGCAGATTGAAGAAAATGAAAAAGGCATTGCGCAGATTACGAAAGAACTGCAGGAAGCCGAAAAGAATGCAAAAGAATACGAAAACACCTTCAAGGAACGGGTACGCGTTATGTATGAGCGCAGTAACGTTTCTTTCCTGAACATTCTGTTCGGCGCGAAAGACTTTTCTGATTTTTTAAAGCGTGTTGAAACGGTTGCACAAATTGTGGAATACGATAAAGCCGTTATGAAGCGTATGGCGGACACGCAGGCGCAAATCGAAGAAAAGAAAACGGCACTGGAGGAATCCAATGCCATTGTAGAATTAAATCGTGAAATCCAAGCGTCAAAAAAAGCAGAACTGGATGCCAATAAGGCAGCTCTTTCTGCCGTAATTTCCGAGCTTGAATTGGACGAGGAAGCCTACCGCGCGGCACTGGACGAAGCCGATGCTGCGGAAGAAGCGCTTCGTGCGGAAATCCGCGCGCTGACGGCAAGCCCTTCTACGTCCACATCGCAATCCACACCCGCACCCGTGCGTGACGGTGGCGGCAGATTCTGCTGGCCCACCCCCTCCACCACCTATATCACCTCGCCTTTTGGCACACGTTTTCATCCCGTTCAAAAGCGCAATAAGACCCATACGGGAATTGATATCGGCGCAGGACACGGTGCATCCATCGTTGCTGCCGAAGGCGGTACGGTACTGCGCGCCGGTTGGAACAGCGGCTATGGCAATTACGTAGTCATCGACCACGGCGGCGGTGTGCAAACCTTATACGGGCATTGCAGTGCCCTTACAGTAAAGACCGGACAATCCGTCTCCCGCGGGCAGCAAATAGCGCTTGTGGGCTCTACAGGTGTTTCTACGGGACCGCATCTGCATTTTGAAGTGCTTATAAACGGCTCGTATACAGATCCCATGTCATATTTTGAATAAAAACGAATATCCTAAGTTTAAGAAACCAAAAAAGGATGCGATTTGCTTGGCAAAAAAGCCTATCATTATAACCGCGCTCATAAGCGCGGTTTCTACTATGCTTCTTTGTATCGGTATCCATGTTTTCACCATGACTGATGCAGAAAAGCTGACATTTTTAATTTCACACAGTTATGCCGGAGAGGTGGATGCCGACGCGCTTTCCGAAGGGGCTGCCCGCGGCATTGTGGCAGCACTGGATGACCCCCACTCTATGTATTTTAACGAAGAAGAATTTGCCATGTTCATGGAAGAAATGGATGCCGCCTATACGGGCATCGGCATTGAAGTGCAGCTAAAGGACGGGCAAATGGTGGTCATTTCTCCCTTTGAAGGCACCCCGGCCGCCGAAGCGGGCATTCTCGCAGGCGATATTATTTTAAAGATAGATGACCTAGCCATCACGGAAAAAACATACGCAGACGCGATTTCTCGCATGCGCACGAGGGATGACGATACTCCCCTTATCCTTTCTGTTCTGCGGGGAACAGACACACATACGATTTCCATTTCCCGCCGCACCATCAAGCTCGATACGGTTACGACTGCGGACTATGGCGATATTGCCTATATTCGCATCCGTAGCTTTGATTCTCCCACCGCAGGAGAAATGGCAACTGCAATCGAAAAAGCAGAAAAGCGAAATGCCCGCGGCTTGATTATTGACGTGCGGGATAATCCGGGGGGTTATTTGGAAAGCGTGGCGGACATTGCCGACAGTCTTCTGCCCCGATGCACCATTGTATACACAGAAAACCGCGACGGTAAGCGGCAATCCCTCTACGAAAGCGATGAAGATTGCACGGCACTTCCCATTGTGCTTTTAGTTAACGAAAACAGCGCCTCCGCCTCTGAAGTTTTGGCAGGGGCACTAAAGGATAACGGCCGCGCCCAGCTTGTGGGTGCGAAAACCTACGGCAAGGGAAGCGTGCAAAGCCTTTTTCGCCTTGGGTCAGGCGGGGCTAAAATCACGGTTGCTCATTATTATACCTCCGGCGGCTATATTATAGACGGCAATGGCATCGAGCCGCATTACGCGGTAGAAAAAGGTGCGGAGGGCGAGGATTTACAGCTACAAAAGGCATTGGAACTTTTCTCAAGCGCAGAATAGCAAACAGGTTTGTCATCAAAATGAATGGCAGACCTGTTATTTTTATATGCCGTTTATCCCTGACCGGGAATCAGTACCTTATCGAGTATTCCCGTAAGCTTTGCAATGGTCATTCCGTAATTGGTAATCGGTACACCCGCCGCCTCGGCGCGGGCAATGCGGGAAAGCACGTGCTGCCGATTAAACATACACGCCCCGCAATGGATAATCAGGCTATAGGGCGATAAATCTGCGGGAAAATCGTCACCGCCGACCACATCCACCAAAAGCCCTTCTCCCGCCTTCTTCCGAAGGAGCGCAGGAATTTTCACCCGTCCTATATCTTCTGTCTGGGGCGCATGGCTGCAGGCTTCCGCAATCAGTACCCTGTCCCCTTCTTTGAGGCTGTCAATCGCAGCAGTCCCTTCACGGAAAATCTCTGCATCTCCCTTTACATCGGCAAGAAGCACGGAAAACGAGGTCAGACGCACACTGGGGGGTGTTTTTTCATACACCTCTTTAAAAACCTGTGAATCGGTGATAATTAAATCGGGTAACGATTTACAGTTTTCCAGTGCTGCGCTCATAGCCTCGGGTGTTACTGCCGTTATGATACATCCTCTGTCCAAAAGCTCCCGTATCGTTTGTACCTGCGGCAAAATCAGCCGTCCTTTTGGGGCGGACGCGTCCTGTGGCATGACCAGCATCACATGGTCGCCATCCTTGCATACCCGCCCTGTAATACTCCGCTCTTCCACAGAAAACGGAGCAAGGGCGCGCCGCACACTTTCAAACCCGGTTCCTTGCAAAGCACTGACCCGCAGCGGCTTTCGTCCGCAGCTTCTTTCCGCTTCCTGCGCCGCCGTTTCTTGCTCTCCCGCATCCGTTTTGTTCATTACAGGGATAACCGGAATTTTCCGCGCCTTGCATTTTTCCACCCAAAGCATTTCGGCTTCCCCGAAGCTGTCGGTAAAAAGCAGAACGGCAACGTCTGTTTTTTCAAGGGTTTTTTCTGTTTTTTCTACGCGCAGTCTTCCCAGTGCTCCCGTATCGTCAAACCCTGCCGTGTCAATGAGTACACACGGTCCTACGCCGCGGATTTCCATATTTTTATAAACAGGGTCGGCTGTAGTACCGAGGGTATCCGACACGATTGCCGTTTCCTGTCCCGTAAGTGCATTGATGAACGAAGATTTCCCTGCATTTCTGCGCCCGAAAATCCCGATATGAAGTCTATTTCCTCGCGGTGTATTTTCCATACTGCCCCTCCTTTAGAAACGGAAATCACGGCTGCCCGTATGCATGCGGGCAATATTTTCACGGGCAATTTCCCGTACCTTTTCATTCGGTATTTGTAAAAGTTCCTTCTGTATAAGTGCCTCCCCGATTTTGCGCGTTTCGGGGGATGCATAGTCCTCCAGATATTCCTGCAAGGTCATCAGCGCATTGGGCTGACAGCAGTTGGCAATCTGCCCTGCCTTTACAAGCTGCATAAACCGGTCACCCGTGCGGTTTTCCCGATAGCAAGCCGTGCAGAAGCTCGGAATATAACCGAGATTCATAAGCCAATGCACCACTTCATCAAGCGTGCGTCTGTCTTCAATCTCAAACTGCACGGACTCTGTATCCTCTTCAGCATACCCGCCCACACTGGTGCGCGACCCGCCGGAAAGCTGAGATATGCCGATTTTCAAAAGCCGTTCACGGGTTTTTGCCGATTCGCGGGTAGAAACAATCATCCCCGTATACGGAACGGCGAGCCGTAAAACGGCAACAATTTTTTCGAAAATATCGTCCGCAACCGCATCGGAAAATTTATCGGTTTCCACCCCGTCTGCAGGACGGATACGGGGTACGCTGATGGTATGTGGTCCTACGCCCATTGCCGCCTCCAAATGCTCTGCATGCATCAAAAGCCCAACAAAGTCATACCGATAGAGATTTAATCCAAACAAAACACCGATGCCTACATCATCAATGCCGCCCTGCATAGCGCGGTCCATTGCCTCTGTATGGTAGGCGTAATTGCTTTTCGGACCTGTGGGATGCAGTTTTTCATAATTTTCTTTGTGGTACGTTTCCTGAAATAGAATATACGTGCCAATTTTAGCATCATGCAGCGCGCGATAGTTCTCCACCGTGGTAGCGGCAATGTTTACGTTTACGCGTCGGATAGCCCCATTTTTATGCTTAATGCTATAGATGGTATCGATACTTTCCAAAATATAGGAAAGCGGATTATTAACCGGGTCTTCTCCCGATTCCAGTGCCAGACGCTTATGCCCCATATCCTGCAGCGCAATAACCTCCCGCCGTATTTCCTCCTGTGTAAGCTTTTTACGGGGGATATTGCAGTTTCCATAGTGGTAGGGGCAATAGGTGCAGCCGTTTACGCAGTAGTTTGATAAATAAAGCGGCGCAAACATAACGATCCGGTTGCCGTACAGCCGCATTTTCAGTTCGTTTGCCACTTTAAAGATACGGGCATTTCTGTCTTCGAGGGTACACGCCAAAAGCACCGCCGCTTCGCGGTGGTCAAGTCCGCCGCCTCGCTCTGCCTTATCGATAAGCTTATCAATAAGTGCCGCGTCTTCCTTGTGCGCTTCGGCATAGGCGAGGGTTTCCTCGATTTCCGCATGGTTTATAAATTCTTCTGCCTTCATGGATTTTACATCATATTTCATTGATAATCTCCCCTTGCATTTACAATTTTGTATCCTATATCTTCTATTTTCTGCCGTACTTCCTCTATGGTTTCAAATGCCTTTTCATCATATATTGCATACTTCCCCCGCACCGAAGCAGGTGAAAGGTTTGGCATAACTACGTTTGCTCCTGCCAAAATCCCCTGTTCTCTACCCGTCGGCGATAGCGTTGCAAGGGCTGTGGTTGCGGGAAGCAGTGCCCGCGGATGCATCAGACGCAAGATGGACAAAAGCTTTATCGTAAGCGGCAGGCTGCCCGCAGGAAATGTCCCGAGTGGCGTTGCCGACTGCGGAATAAACGGTCCAATGCCAATCATATGCGGTGAAAATTCCTGTAAGAATACTAAATCCTCTGCAATATTCTCCATAGTCTGAAAAGGTGCACCTACCATAAAGCCTGCTCCAACCTGATACCCAAGTGCCTTTAAATCTTTAAGGCATTGCACTCGCGAGGCGAGGCGCATTTCCTTTGGGTGCAGCTTTTCATAATGGGCTTCGTTTGCCGTTTCATGACGCAGAAGATAACGGTCCGCACCCGCCTTTCGAAGGTATTCGTAAGAGTCCCGGCTTCGCTCCCCTAAAGAAAGTGTCACTGCCACAACAGGATACCGCCTTTTAATTTCAGTTACAATTGCCGCCGCGCGCGCATCCGTAAAATATGCGTCCTCGCCCCCTTGCAGTACAAATGTGCGGATGCCTGCACGAAATCCATCCTCACAAGCGGATAGAATTTCATCCTCGGAAAGTCTGTATCGCGCCGCGCCCTTGTTGCTGCGACGAAGCCCGCAATAGAAGCAATCATTTTTGCAGTAGCTGCTGATTTCAATTAGCCCGCGCAGATAAATAGTTTTCCCAAATACCGCATCGGCTTTTTTTCTTGCTTCCTCCCGCAAAAATATATCCATACTGTCCGTTTCCAAAAGCTGCAGAATTTCCGCTTTCGAAAGCGTTCCTTCGCATGCAAGGCGCGCCGCCGCTTTTTCCGCGCCCGTCATACCTTCGCGTAAACGGTTTTCGCCGTTACGCCCTCCAGCATGCCGAGTTTTCCGGAAACTGCCGCCGTAATCTTCTGGGGTGCATCCATCACAACGCTGATAACGGACACCCCTTTTTCTCTATACGGTATTCCCATTCTGCCGACAATATGTTGCCCTGCCTCATGGAGAATACGATTGATTTTTTCGGTTGCTTCCAAATTTTCAACAATAATTCCAATATGTGCAATTCTCGTTTCCATTGTTTCCTCCCATACAAAAAAGCCGTTCCACCAAAAGACGGAACGACATAAAAAGGCAGCACAAAAGTCTGCTATTTTTTCGGTTTTTCTTCCGCCTTTCAGGTAGGGACGAACCCGCTCTGTCAGGTTTCTTTTATTGTATCATACGAAAGGTGTACTTGTCAACTACTTTCGCGGGAAAATATGCCTGCCCGCTTCAAACGGATAGGTTTCACCTTCCATGAAAAGCTTACCCGCGCGGGGGCTCTCAATCGAAACGCTTTCCGCATTCCACGAAACGGCAATCTCGCCCCGCCTTGCCTCCGCCCATGTAAGTCCTTCTAAAAAGCAAGGCTCGATAGATACTGCCTCTCCCACTGCCGTGCCGCTGCGGATACCCGCCACATATTTATACAGCCAAAGGTCCACCTCGCTGAACATATGATGGTTTAGCGAATACATCATGCCCCATCGCTCGCAAAGGGTTGTCATGCCGCGGTTTATCCAAAAAGCATAGCTGGGCATAGTGGGATTTGTTACCATTTTATACATAACATCCGCATATCCGTTTTCAGAAAGTACGCTAAACATGCACTTCGTGCCGAAAATTCCGCAATCGATGTGCATATCCTTTTCCTCTATCAGGGCCAAAAGCCGCGCGAGGGCAGTCGGCTTTTCCGGTTCCTCCAAAAGCCCGAAATATAGTGCCATAGCGTACGCCGTCTGTGAATCGCTTTCCACCATGCCGTCCTTTACATACCGTCTGCGGAAGTTTTCACGAATTTCCGCCGCCAGCATCCCATAGTCCGTGCCATCCTTTCCTATAGCCCTTGCACACTCTTTCATTGCCAAGGCACAGGCATAATAATACGCCGTGTCCGTAAGTCCCACCGGACAGGGCTTTGCCCCCTCCGGTGCGCTCCAATCTCCAAGCCCGTACTCCACAATGCCCTGTTCCTCCATGGAGGCGAAAAAGTCCATCAGCCGTTCCATGTTCTCATACCGTTCCATAAGTAAGCGGATACTTCCGGTATACGTATAGAAATACCAAGGAATTAAAATCAAGGCGCAATCAAAGGTAACCCCGCTGCCCCAGTTATAATAGCCCGCACCCGCAGTTGGCACAACACTCGGTACCTGTCCGGAAGGGCGTTGCATGTCCGCAATATCCTGCATCCATTTACTGTATGCCTCCTCCATATCATAATTGAATATCGTCTGTTCTGCCGAAACCTGCGCATCCCCTGTCCAGCCGTTTTGCTCTCTCTGCGGGCAGTCCGTAGGCAAACCGTGAAAATTGGTAAGCGTTGCCCGTCTGGTTGCCGCATGAATTTTGCAAAGCATTTCGTCGCTACAGGAAAAATCTGCGAGAATGGGAAGGTCTGTATGCACAACCTCCGCCACAGCTTCCAAAAGTTCTGCCCCGTGGCATTCGATTTCTGCATAGCGAAAACCATGATACGTAAAACGGGGTGCCCACGTTTCTATCCCCTCGCCGCGCAAAATGTATATATCCTTATGGGTTTGTGCACCCATCATACCATTTGTGCGGTCAGGCGCAATGTTGCCGCCTATGTCCAGTTCCTCCGCATAGCGCACAATCACCATGCCGCCCCTTTTTCCCTGCACGCGAATCCGCACCCATCCGCTTGTGTTTTCGCCTGCATCATACACCTTGTAGCTTACCTTTTTAAGCGGGAGCGTACGAATGACACGAATCGGCTGGATTTTTGCTTCCCGTAAAATGCCGCCGGGGCTTCGGCATACCATAGCCCTTCCCCAACCCGCACTATCAAAGCCGGGCGTATCCCAACCCGGGATTTCCAGCCGCGCATCATAGATTTCACCGCGCCGGGTTTCATTATAAACAATCGGTCCGTCCGCTGTTTCAAAGGCGGAATCCGAAACCACGGTTTCCTCTTTACCATCCTGATACATAATATGCAGCTCCATGATAAGCTTGGGATGATGTACCCATGGTGCCGCCTCATCCGTCCAGCGGCGATACGTCAGATTATACGTGCCGTTTCCAAGCATAGCGCCGAAAACATTCTCTCCCTCTCTCAAAAGCGCTGTCACGTCATAGGCAGTATAATACACCGACTTATCGAAAGCACTTTCCACCGTTACCAGCACATCCTTCGTAACCGCTATCCCGTTTATCGTATACGTGCCCATACCAAGCCCCGCAATATAAAGCGTAGCTTTTTCCACCTCTGCACAAAGGAAAAATGCACGGCGCAAAAGCGGTGCGGGACGTTTTTCTATATTTCTGTTATTTGCCTTCCATACAGGCGAAATCCATTTTGCTTTTTCAAACATGCTCCATTCCTCCTTGTATGTATTATAGCATGGTTTTCTATCTTTTTTTGTATTTTTTTCTTTTTATAAAAAAGCACGGCAGAAGGATTTTCTAAACCCTCTGCCGCAAAAATGCTTATTCTGTTTTTTCAAGTGCTGCCAGCTCTTCCTTAGCGCACGCCAAAAGGTACGGGTACGTTTTTTTCTGTATAATTTTACCGTACACCGTCTTTGCCTCTTTTTTCTTTGCAAGCTTTGCTAAAGCCCGCGCCTCAAAAAGCTGCAGCTTTGACATCGTATGTCTGTCATCAAAGCCGCGGGCACGTGCCTTTTCAAAGGTTTCCAGTGCCTCCTCATATTTGCCTTCCGCATAGTAGAGAAGACCGCGGGTAAGGCGGATATATCCCATGGAAATATCCTTTGCCGCCTTTTCATAATAGGCTTGCCCCGTCGTATAGGCTTCAAGCCCTTCCGTAAGCGCACCCTTTTCTGCATAAAAAGCCGCCGCATTGCAGTAAAACATCGCTTTGGATGTCTTATCCGCAGAAAGCACGTTCATGCTCTTCATCACGCGAATTGCTTCATCAAACTGCCCCGCTGCTTCATAGCCTACGGCAAGATTTAATGAAAGCGTGTTCCGAAGGGCACGGCTGCGGGTCTTTTTCAGTTCCGCCTCCGATGCCTCGATAAACTTTTGGGGATTCACCTCTTTATAGAGAATATCCAAAAGGCCTTCCACAAGCTTATTGCTTTTTGCGCCCCGCACCGCGTATGCTATCAAAATCGCAACCGCAAGTGCGAAAAGTGCCAGAATGAAAAGTGTTCGTGCACCACCTTCCAGCCGAAGCGCAAAAAGTACAACCGAAACGCCAACAGCAAGGCAAACGGGAATACTTATCATAATGCCTATCAGTTGCCGCAGCCTGTCACTCATCTGTCTGCCTCCTGCTTTAGGTATGCAAGCACATTTTCAAGACTTTCGCCCTTTTTAAGCTGTGCATAAATGGCCAAAATACGGGCTGTATCCGAGAGCTGGCTTACCTCGCAGAGAATTTCCTCTGCGCTCTTTTCGTTTAACACATCATCATGCTTAAAGCAAAGCGCCGCTGCAATCGCAGCTTCGATATAGATAGAATCCACGCCCTGCTCCTTGCACATTTTCAATGCGCCTACCAGACGGTCGCCGGGCGAAAGCTTGCGGCGAATATCCCCGCCAACACGCTTTACCGTGTCCCCAAGACCCCGGTTTGCAAAACGGCGAATTAAATCCTGCACATGGGCATACAAATCTGCCGCATCGCCACCGTGGCGCTTTGCAAGGGCAATGGCAGAGGCGGTCATGGCACGGATAACCATAAGCTCAACCGTGGAATTTTCAATCGCCTGCCATATGTATTCGCAGCCCAAAAGGTCACCGAGGTACGCCGTCATGGCGTGTCCCATATTGTGGATAAAGAGCTTGCGCTCAATATAGAATTCAAAGGGGGTGTACCAGATTACATTTTTAATGGGCGGATATTCGCCTTTTACTGCCGCCTTATCAAGGGGCAATCTGTCGTAGGCTTCCACGCAAACGCGAAGGGGATTGCCCTTTTGCATTTCGGGTGTCTGCACAGGTACCATGCGTCCAATGGAAGCTTCCACAAAGCCCACAAGGGCATTGAGATTTTCCACTTCCGCCGCATCCATATTTTCTGCAATTAAATCATGCAATACTTTATCTGCACCAATGAGATTTTCGCAAATGATAATGTTGAAGGGCGTCATATTCCCTTCTGCCCAGCGCTTTTTAAGACCGCCTGCAATGGGGGCTGCAATAAACTTTAAGATGTTTACGCCTACCGCTGTTGCCATCACGTCCGCCGCTGCAATTGCCGCCGCAACTGCTTCGGGGTTTTTGCCGTCTACGCAAGAAATGTTCTCTGCCCATTCTTCGCGTATGCCTCCCTCCACGAGGATATCCACCGGATAGCGGTGTGCTTCGTTCATAGCGTTTATAACCGTGTCATTTACGTCTACAAACGATACCTCGTAGCCGGACTGCGAAAGCAGCAGCCCGATAAATCCTCTTCCAATGTTTCCTGCTCCGTACATTACTGCGCGCATGTTGTGTTCCTCCTTACACTTCTGTAATCACCGGTAAAATCATCGGCTTACGTTTTGTTTTATCAAAAATAAAATCTCCCAGCATGTTTCGTACACTGGTTTTAATACTGTTCCAATCGCCGTTTCCGCTTGTTCGTCCTACCATAACGGCATCTGCTACAATATCCTTCATTTCTTCCATCAGGTCTTCACTCTCGCGAACATATACAAAGCCGCGGGAAATAATATCGGGTCCTGCCAGAATTTCCTTTTCTTTGGAAAGGGTAACCACAGCAATGATAAGCCCTTCCTCACCAAGATGCTTGCGGTCACGCAGTACGATGTTCCCCACATCGCCAACGCCGATTCCGTCAACAAGCACCTGCCCGGCTGTAACGTTCCCCGTCACCGCCGCGCTGTTTAGGCTCATTTCAAGCACTTCGCCAAGTCCCATAACAAATATGTTTTCGGGTCTTACGCCCATAAGCTCACCAAGCCGTGCATGGCGCACCAGATGGCGATGCTCGCCGTGTACGGGGATAAAATACTTCGGACGGACAAGCCCCAGCATAAGCTTTAGTTCTTCCTGACAGGCATGCCCCGAAACGTGCACCTCGGCAAGAGATTCGTAAATGACCTCTGCACCCTTTTTGAAAAGCTCGTTAATTACGGTAGAAACCGCTTTTTCATTGCCCGGAATGGGATTTGCCGATAAAATAACCAAATCGCCGTGCCCGATTTCCACCATCTTATGGTCGGAAAACGCCATGCGGGTAAGTGCACTCATCGGCTCACCCTGACTGCCCGTAGTCACAATAACAAGCTGCTCGGGGCGGTAGCGGTGAATATCCTCAATATTGATAATTGTACCTTTGGGCACATGCAGATAGCCAAGCTCCATCGCCACTTCGCAAATAGTCAGCATACTGCGTCCGGAAACGGCTACCTTTCTTTTGTTGCGAACGGCAGAGTTGATAATCTGCTGAATGCGATGTACATTCGATGCAAAGGAAGCAACAATAATACGCTTATCGGCGGACTGCTCAAAAATCTTGTCAAACCGCTCGCCCACTGTGCGCTCGCTCATGGTATAGCCTGCGCGTTCCACGTTGGTGCTGTCTGAAAAGAGAGCAAGCACACCTGCCTTTCCAAGGTCACCAAGGCGGGTAAGATTTATCATTTCACCGTTTATGGGCGTACAGTCAATTTTAAAGTCCCCCGTATGCACCAACACACCGACGGGCGTGTGAATCGCAAGCGCAAGTGCGCCTGCAATGCTATGGTTTACGTTAATGAACTCCACCTTAAAGTTCTGCCCGATTTTCTTTATCGTTCCGGGCTTTACGGTACAGAGGTCCACGTCCCCCACCATACCGTGCTCCTTGAGCTTGTGGGACAAAAGCCCCAGCGTCATCCGGCTTCCGTAAACGGGTGCACTGAAATTTTTCAGCGCATAGGGCACACCACCGATATGGTCCTCATGCCCGTGCGTTAAAAGAAGCCCCACCACCTTTTCCCGATTGCGGGCAAGGTAAGTGGTGTCGGGAATTACAAGGTCGATTCCCAACATGTTTTCGCTCGGGAAGGCAAGACCGCAGTCAATCACCAGAATTTCGTTTCCGTACTCGACCACGGTTAAATTTTTTCCGATCTCATCGAGCCCTCCAAGCGGAATAATTTTAAGTTTTTGTTTTTTCGACACAATATATCCTCCATAATTATTTTCCGAACAAGCATTCTACGTTAGTATACCATTTTTTGCCGTATAAGTCAAGCATTTCCTTCTACAGATTTTATCCGCCGCCCCTTCTTTCTATTCCAATTTTTGAAAAATTCACATTTTTACTTTTCAAAAACAAAAATATATGCTATACTCTTTTGTAGGGAACGGAGGCAAAACGTATGAAAAAGGTTTTAGTCGGCATGAGCGGCGGGGTGGACAGCACCGCTGCAGTGCTTCTATTAAAAAAGGCAGGCTACGAGGTAGAGGGGCTTACGCTTTGGCTTTGCGGCAGTGACGAAGGCGCAAAGGAAGCTGCCCGCACCGCTTCCGCCCTCGGTATTCGGCACACAGTGCTCGACAGGCGCGATGCCTTTGAAGAGAATGTGAAGAAACCGTTTGTTTCTTCATATATGGAAGGCAAAACACCAAACCCCTGCGTTCGGTGCAACGCGGAAATTAAATTCGCGCTTCTTTTATCGCATGCTGATGCCTGCGGCATTCCCTATATTGCCACAGGGCATTATGCCTCGCTTCTTGCAAAAGACGGGAAAATGCTTTTTGTAAAAGGTACGGACCCGAAAAAGGACCAAACGTATTTTTTAAGTCAGGTTCCGCCCGCTGTTCTTCCCCGCCTTCTGCTCCCCTTAGGGGCATATTCCAAAAGAGAGGTACGCGCCATTGCCGCCGAAGCGGGACTGGCGGCCGCTGAAAAGGCAGACAGTCAAGAAATTTGTTTTATCCCCGATAATGATTATATAGGGTTTTTGGAGTCCTCTATGCCCCATGCGGCAAAGGAAGGCAAAATTTTAGATGAAAACGGCTATATGGTGGGACTGCACGGCGGCATCCATCGCTATACCGTAGGACAGCGAAAGGGCCTCGGTGCTTTCGGGAAAAAGGTTTTTGTAACACGTATCGACGCGGAAAACAATACCGTTACCATCGGCGAAAACGCCTCCCTTTTCTCCAAAGGGCTGCTTTGTACAGGTCTTAACCTCTTTGATTCCATAGAGGGCGAAATTTCTGTTAAAATCCGCTCTGCCGCCCCCGCCGTACCCGCCACATGCCATGTGGAAGACGGAAAAGCACGTATCACCTTTTCAGAGCCGCAGCGCGCCGTCACACCCGGACAGACCGCGGCACTCTACCGCGGCGAAATCCTTGTGGGCGGCGGAACAATTGTAAACGCGGTGTTTTAAGCGTAGCTTTGAAATTTAAACCTTTCGCGGTATATCACAATTTATTCCGTGTAATAAAAAGGGAAGCATCACATATACTATGTAAATCTTCCGCATTTCGATTTTTTAGTGATTTTATATTGACAAAAACAGATGCATATGCTAAAATGTAATCGAAGATAAGGTGCGAGGGTAGCACCTTCCAAAAAGAAATCCCCATCAAAGACCGGGTGCGAGGGTAGCACCTTCCAAAAAGAAATCCCAACGGAAGATATGCCCTTGTGCTTCGGTACAAGGGCTTTATTCTTTCCATTTAATGTGAGGAATACCAATGAATTCTAAAAAAACATACCAATTAAACTATCTATCAGCAGAGTTTTACAAAACATATAATAGTAACGATTATTCCGAAATCGAAAACAAAGAAAATCGTCCCTATATGGTAGTGCTGATTAAAATAGAGAGGAATACCTTTGCTGTTCCGTTCAGAACCAATGTATCCCATAATAATTGTTACAAGTTTAAAAAGTCTACAAGACCCACTAGCACCGTAACCGGGCTTGATTACACAAAGGCAGTTATTGTTAATGACAAAAAATATATCGGCGAAGCAGCCCGAATAAACGATATGGAATATACAGAGCTTAGTGAAAACGCTGCATTCATTATTAAACAGTTTAAGAAATTTGTTACTGACTATATTGCTTATGCAAATGGCAAAAAGAATTATTATGCAGAGAAAAAATTTAAATTCACAACGCTTAAATACTTTCATGATGAACTTGGTATTACAAAGTGATTTCGCAACTATAAATGGAGGTAAAAAAATGGCAGAAGAATATTCACTATTGGAAAAAACCATCCGCTATCTGTGCAAGGAACGGAAAATCCACATCAGTCTTTACGACATTACCAACATTTCCGTCCACATTAAAGATTTAGTGCTTCCCTCCACCTTCCGAAGCAAGCAATTTGATTTTTGCTTTCTTGCCAAAAGCACCCATCGGGGGCATATGC
>JAZROH010000104.1:0-15219 GCA_045648645.1 Clostridia bacterium
CTATAGATGCCACAGATGCCCAAGGTACAAACATAGAAACCGCACCAAGTGCCATAATTACAGTACCAATACGAATCATGCGCCAGCTAGACATTTTAGTAGAAAGAAGTCCCGAAAGGAATCTCCCAAGTGCCATGCCGATGTAAAAAAGCGTAATCATTTTTGCCGCTGCGCCTTCACTCAGAGAATGCGCATGCACAAGATACGTCGCGCCCCACGCACCACAAACCCCTTCGATGGCATTTGCCGCAATACACATCAGCCAGTCAAAACGGATAAGCTTTGATTTTGCCATTTCAACATAAGAAAGCGTACGCGGTGACACACCTTCCTCCATATTCACTGTTTTATGTTTTACTTTTTTCCAAAGTGGCAAAGATAAAAACATACACATTGCGATCAAGGCTTGTATTAAAAATATAATACGATATCCTGCCTGCCAGCTTGCATTTTCCAACATTACAGCCATAATATAGGGGCTTACCACAACACCGACCCCATAAAAACAATGGAGAAAATTCATGTGCATTGCGCTATAATGAAGCGCAATATAGTTGTTGAGCGCCGCATCAATTGCTCCCGCACCAAGCCCAAGCGGTACTGCAAAAAGGCACATCATGAAAAGATTTCCCGAAACAGAGAAACCCAAAAGTGCCACCGCCGCCAATGCCGTACTTAACGTCACTACCGCCCAAGTTCCAAGTCTATTGACAACCCTTGCTCCAAACATGCTTGAAATAACGGTGCATCCCGACACCAAAACCGTAATGTAGTTTGCGTCAGAAATGGGAAGTCCGAAATCTGCCTGAATGGCCGGCCACGCCGCACCAAACAAAGAATGCGGAAGGCCCAGGCCTATAAATGCTATATAAATAATCAGAAGTAATGCAGTAACCATATTCCTCTCCTTTAATACATAATTTTCACAGGTCCATATAGTCCGCCTGATAATGAATCCATATGGAAGATTCTTTCTTTCGGCATATAGGGGAGCTGCCAATCCTGCCATTTTTCAAAGCTCTTTGTATAAACATAGGCATTTGCACCTGTATTTGTCACGCGAATTTCAAGTTTGTTTTTCGCTTCCAACTGCTTTGCCGAAACTGCATATGTATAAGGCGGCATCACACGTTTGCCAAGTTTTTTCCCATTTAATACTGCTTCACAGGTATAATGCACCTCTCCAAGATCAATTAGGATTTCCCCTTCCGTTTTTGGGGCGTCAAACGAAACCGTGTATACACCGCTTCCCGAAAAATCAACTCCGACGCGCGCCGTCCAATCCCCCAGCGTGATAGCGTTTTCCTTTTCGTTTATATCCTCCAGAATATAGTCCATCTCACCGATTGAAAACCGTTCAGTCCTCCGGAAGAAAAATCCGTCCGTAATTTCGACTTCGTTTTTTAAAACAGCCGCGTGTCTATAAGGAACCGTACTCTCGGTAGAAAGAAGGACTGCCATTTCCCCGGATGCAAGACGAAGCTTTATCTCTCCGTCCTCGATATGCGGCTCATAAATTTCTCCTGAATTCAAATCCAGAATGTATACATTCTCATCCAGTTTTACTCCAAAGCACGCCTCGGTTTCACGCTCATTATGAATAAGATAAATATGTCCTTTTTCATATCTTCGTACGCCGATGCGAAGGAAGCGTCGTTCCCCTGTAATCACAAGCGGAGACGCCAGTTTATCCGAAGTTGTATCGACGACCTCTGCCCCCTCAATATGCGGCATATTAGGAGAAGAAATCATAATAACGCTTCCGCCGCCTCTGATAAACGTTTCCAGTATTTGCACCGAAAGCATCGGCATGTATTTACAAGGCGGAATAACAAGGGTCGTATACCTTACATCTCCCATGCGGATTTCTCCCCTAGAAATCGCATCTTCATCTGCAGCTTCGAGTACATCATCATCAAAAACATCAAAAGGAATCCCCAAATCCTCTAAATCCTTTCCTGTTTTTTCAAACTGCTCGCCGTATCCAACTGTATTCTCTCCTGCCCAAAAATCACACATAGGCATATAGAGTGCTGTATTATTTTCCGTTTTACCGATTGAAGTTACATATGAAAGTCGCTCCAAATATGCATTAAACGTTGCCAGGTCTTTATAGCACGCATGTTTTTCCGTAAAGAACGGCATTTCGCCTGTCATTTGAAAGCCGCGTCTTCCATACGGAACCGAAAACAGATTAAACACATTTATACCGCGGATTGCTTGAAAATTCATAACAAAACGCATTTCATCAAAGGTCATACCTGCACCGTAAACGCCGCAGGATTCTGTCATAGAACGTCTTCCGCCAATTTGTGCCGCCGCAGAAGAGGCGTACCGCGGAAAAATTCTGTTTTCTGCCGTAACACCCACCGTATGATCAAACGGCGTTGGATTTTCAAGGGGATAAATCTGCCGCCAGATTACGTCTACACCCGGTACATCAAACATGCGAAGTGCACGCAAAACATGGGCATTTCCTGCTGAAATGCATTTGTACGCCGCATCATCCCCATCCATATGTCCTAAAAAGGGGACGCCGCGTTTGTTCGCCCATTCCTTTTCCGTTAACAGAAAATTCTCACAAAACACACGACTGCACATATCAAACCATGCTATTCGTGCCGCCGCCCCTTCCGCACTTACTTCTTTTTCTTCTAAAAGCTCGGGAAGGTATGGTGCGATAGAATAGCCGTTTTCCGCTTCAAACTGTTCCATAAGCTCTTTTCGCATCGGAACCGGACGCGGCATAGTAGGCTCATCTGTGAATACAGCTGTGACGGATTTTCCAAACGCATCCCCAATATAAGGCAGATACGGAGATAGTCCCAATTCTATAAAAGCTTCTGTTGCTTCTTTGCGTGTTAAATCCGGAAAGTCAGGCACAGATATTTTTTCAAAAAATGTCGTTTTTATATAATATTCCGTAACGTTTTCTTCTTCTTTAAATACAGTTCCGTTTTCAATGCTCCTGCCATTTTTTAAAAATGCTATGACAGTATCTGCCGCCATTTCATATATTTTTCCCGCCGCATATGTTTTTTGGCGGCTTGCAAGACTTTTCCGTGCATATTCCGGATGCTCCATAAGCACCCTACCGCAAGCACCGCCCGACGGCCATCCGCCTTCATCGTAAAGCCACATATTCATACCGCGTTTTTCTGCTTCACGCATAGCAAAGAGAAATGCCTCAAAATAAGCAGGGGTTAAATAATCCGGTTCAAGACGTGTTGGAATATGAGAAGGACGAAAAGATTTTGGCTCCGGCAAAATATACATCGCCCGAATACCAAGCCGTTGCATTTCGTCAAGCTGTTTTATGGTTTCTTCTTCTGACACTTCTGCATTCCAGCACCAGACATACACAGGTGCATACAAAACATCCGGATTTTTAAAAGCATCCGCCGAAAAACTATCCTCTGCTTTCATGAAAATATACTTTTGCTTCGTCATTGGTTTTCTCCTTTAATTTGCACTTCCTATTGTCAATAATTTTTGCATAATGACAGCCGTTTCTTCTCTTGTAAGGTTTTGGGTATTGTCTTCCGAAAGCGATACGCCAAGATTTGGAAGAGAAGTACCTGCTTTTTTGGCACTGCGAAGCGCCCTTTCGCAAAGAATTTCGGCTTCGGCTTTTGTAATCGCCGTTTCGGGACTGAATGTATTATCCCCGGCACCACGGGCAATGTTTAAAGAACGTGCCACACGCACTTCGCGATAGTAGGTTGCCGTTTCAGAAACATCTTTGAAGTTTTCTGCCATCTGTCCACGGTCACTCATGGTTTCCAGTTCCAAAGTCCGAATCAGATATTTTACAAAGTCGCCGCGGGTAACGTTCTTTTCGGGTAAGAAAAGTCTATCGCCTTTTTCCTCGAGAATATCCTTTCTGAAAAGCTGTTCTATCGCTTTCGCAGTTTCCGTTTCGCATGTGTCTAAATCCGTAAAGCAGGGCAAAGCGAGGTTTGCGGTCGAAGCAACGGCACAGGCAAAACGAAGGAGACTTACGGATGCCATAGGCATTGTTACCGTCAAGGTGCTGCCCGACACCACGGGGTTTACTCCATCATCTGTTTTATACAGTTCCTCCGGCGAACCGGAAACCATGATACACCCGTTCTGACTTTTAAGCGGTATGCTTATCGTCTGCGCTTCGGCATGGCGATTTATAATAAGCAAATATAAATCACCGTTTTTCACAACGCCTTTATATGCATAGTCAGCATTTTCAAACACATCAAAAAGGGGATATCTGCTTTCTCTTCCGAATAGCTCGGTTGCCACGAGTTGCTCCTCTTCCGAGAAGGTTTTCAGATATGTCTGATATCCATAACCCTCTTTTTCAAGCGAAAAGATACCATCGCTCCCCAAAACCTCATACCATCCTGCAGCATGTGCCCCTTCAAACATACTCTGATACCAGAAGGAACGAAGCTCAGATATTGTTGGTATATAATCATGATACCGAAACGCCTGATTTAAAATCAAAAAGCCTTTTCCGTACCGCTGTGCCGTCCGGCGAAGAATTTGCGTAACCTCTCCCGGATAGGCGGCAGGGTTATTTCCGCAGGTAGGATAATTTTCGTAGATACTTTCTCTGACCGCCGGATAGGAAATATACGGATCTGCCGCAACTATATCCGCATACGCGGATGCAAGATGAATATCCGTAGAATTATCTACAAAATAGACAGGATGCTTATCATCAATATCCCGAATAGTTTTATAGGACAGTGCGAGCCAGTGTTCCACATCCGTAAGCATATCGAACGGCTCATCCATAACGCACCAGCCACCTACTGCAGGATGATCCTTAAAATCAGCTACTACCCTTTTTGTAGCTTCAATATTTGTCGGATGCGCAGCCGCTTCCATCCCTTCATAAAGGCCTACAAATGCTTTCATATTTTGCGCTTTTAGCTGGTCAAGCCATTTTTTTAAAAGAGAATTTTGCTTCAGCTGCGCAAGCTTTGTTTCATCCGTCACATTTTTTACTGAATTATAATACATACGCGCAGCACCTGTGGAAAGCGAAACAAGACGTATGCCCATTTCCTTGCATGCTTCTGAAAACAAAACATTTCCCTTATCTATCGCTTCATATCCTTCCCTGCTTCCGTTTACATGGTAGCCAAGTACGGGATAGGAAAAGACGCTGCCGTCCTCATTTAAAATAAATCCGTCTTCATTTAAAAGAGAAGGCCGCGGATAGCAATAAATTTCTTTTTGGGTGGTGTCCACAACCATTTCGCCGTTCTTTAAAATTGCAGATAAAATAAATGCTGTTTTCTGCTGTTCTCTTAAGGGCGCGATGGAAAAATCAAAGGTTGCAATTCCATCTGTAAGGCGTATGCCGTTTTGCGAAGCAATTGTCACCCCTTGCGGATTTTCCAGTTTAAAATCCACAGTTGCATTCTTGTACGTTGTTTTATATTGATTAAAGACTTCGGCAGATGCATATCCGGTTTCTACTTCCGGATAATAAAAATACTGGTCTGCACGAAGGTCTATTATTCTCTTTTCTTCAAGCGGAACAAGTTCCAGATCGTCTATCCATACGGTGCCGTTTTGATACAGACGGCAATAAATGGTTGCCCGCGTTGCATCCGCAGGCGTGATAAAGGTAATCGTGTTTTTTATCCATTTTCCGGATTCGCCCGGCAGGACATTAGAAGTCGTCATATCATAGTTCAGCTTCGAATTAAACTCCAGCTTAAAACGAAGGGGCTTCGAAATGGTAAAGGATGCTCTGTTTTCCACATATGCCCACACACTTAGCTTGTAGCGTGTTCCGGGTGCCAGAGATACCCCTTGGTATATATAGGCATCCCCGTTTACAGCTTCCAATTTCACGCTACGCTTTCCATCATGGAAACGTGACATATCCACTGATGCATACGGCACATTTCCCCACCCTTTTTTATCCGAAGTGTAAGGACCGGGAGTCCAGTTTGTGACAGTCTCACCATCACCGTCTTCAAAACCGGAGTTGTTCATGCGCTGTGTCCCCGTA
Organism: Clostridia bacterium; assembly: GCA_045648645.1. Taxonomy (GTDB): domain Bacteria; phylum Bacillota; class Clostridia; order UMGS1883; family UMGS1540; genus SIG447. The sequence goes on from JAZROH010000104.1 coordinate 6,008, forward strand.
TAGCTTTCGGCAAGCGGACATACCGGCATCTGTATCACGATAAGTACCAACATTAAAATCAATATGGCTGCTTTTTTCATGTCCTTCCTCCGTTTCCTTTGGCAGGGCGGCATAGAAAATGCCGCCCTTTCATCGTTTTCACTTTTTTCATTTTCCGTTTCTTCTTAATACAGAAGTTTCACCGGACCATACAGTCCTCCCGAGAGCGAATCCTCATGGAAAAAGTCCTGTATCGGCCAATATACGGCACGTTGCCACGGTGCCCAGTTCGCAAGGTTTTCCGAATAATGGTATTCGTTTGCCGGTGTATTGGAAACACGGATTTCGAGTATATTTTCTTTCTCCATATCCTCCGCCCTGAATGTATACCGATACGGCATCATAATTCTTACACCTTGCGACTTCCCGTTCAAAAACACCTCGCAGGAATAATGAACCTCACCAAGGTCCAAAAGTACTTCCCCTTCATTTTTAGGCCGCATAAATTTCGTTTTGTATTTACAGCTTCCTGAATAGTCGATACCGACTACCTCTTTCCAGTCTCCGAGATCGATTTCTTTTTCTTCTTCGTTAAAAATCTTTTCTTCATATTGTACCTTACCAAGGCGAAGCTGTTTTTGTCTTTTAAATGTAAATTTTTTCTCAAGAATCAATTCGTTTTCATAGTGTACTTCTTTTTCAGCGTTCTCTGTATCTTCGCCACACCAAAGACAGACCATATCACCGCTCGCCACTGTAAATGTATGCGTTCTGACATCTGAAAGAAGTGTCATTCTTCCCATGCTAAGGTCAAGCCGCACAGCCGCTCCGGGCAAGGAAACCGTGATTTCCTGCGAATCCTCTTTTTCGTTAAAAAGAAGATATAACGTTCCATTCTCGGCTTTGCGTACGCCAAGCCGAATGTTTTTGCGGTCTCCCGAAACAGGTACGCACGGTTGCAGTTTTCCTTCTATGGTATCCACCACTTCAGCACCGATAATTTCAGGCCCTTTGTAACCGTTTAAGATATAAACTGTTCCGCCGCCCGCGATAAAACGAGAAAGCTTTTCGGCCGTTTCATCCGGCAGATATTTACAAGGCGGAATAACAAGAGTTTCATACTGCGCATTTCCCATTTTAATCACGCCGCATGAAAGCGCATTTTCCTCTGCACACTCCATAACATCATCGTCAAAAATATCAAAAAGAATCTGCTCGTTTTCCAATATTTTTCCGACCTTTTCAAATGCATTGGAAGCTTCCTGCCCTTTCCCGTCTGCCCAGAAATCATGCATGGGCATATAAAGTGCAACATCTGCTATATTATGTCCTAAGGATGTAACGTATGAAAGCCTTTCTAAATACCGATTGAATGCCGGAAGGTCACTATATCCGGGCATTTTTTCCGTAAAGAACGGAAATTCTCCGCTCATCAGAAATCCTTCTCTGCCATACGGTACGCTGAAAATGTTATATACATTGATTCCACGCACTGCCTGATAGTTCATGACATAACGCATTTCATCAAACGTTACCCCTTGGCCGTAAACCCCCAGAGATTCCGTCACGGCCCGCGTTGTGCCGATTTGCGCTGCGGCAGATGAAGCATATCTTGGGAAGAATCCGTTTATATGCGTTCTGTACCCCAGTGGGTTTTCTTTTTTTCCGGGGAAAACCTGTCGCCAGATTACATCAATACCGGGGATATCTAAACAGCGCAGACAACGCATCAAATGAAATATTCCACCGTCAATCATACAACCGTTTGCAATTTCTTCTCTGCCGAAATGCCCTGTAAACGCCATGCCGTGTGTGTTGGACCATGTTTTTTCCGGTATAAGATAGTTTTCGCAAAACAGCTTACTCAGCATATCAAACCAGGCTATCTTTGCTTGTGCCGCTTCTTCTCCTGTCTCTCGCTCACGCATCAGTTCAGGGATATACGGTCTTATGGAATACCCGTTTCTTTTTTCAAATTCCGCTTCCAATCTCTTGCTGTACGGAAACGGTATTGCCAGCTTTGTTTCATCCGTAAAAACAGCACGAAAGCTTTTCCCTAACATCTCGCTGATATAAGGCTTATACGCCTTATGTGTAAGTTCAATAAAGCATTCCGTAGCTTCGCGGATAGAAACATCAGGGATATCCAGCATTCCGGGATTGTCATAAAAATTTCTTATGCAAAAATACTCCTTTATCTTTATCTCGCGCTTTGCTGCATATCCGTTTTCTACTGTTTCCCCATCTTCCGTGATTGCAAGCAGAATTTTTTCTTCCTTTTGGTATACTGCCCCTTCGGCCAATACCATTTCCCGTGCGGAAAGCTTTTCTTTTGCATATTCGGGGTGGGCATACAAAACGCGGTTACATGCACCGCCGCTTGGCCACCCACCCTCATCATACAACCATAAGACCATGCCCATTTTTTCAGCTTTTCGAGCAGCATACGCATACGCTTCAAAATACGCCTTCGTCAAATAATCCGGTTCAAGACGTGTCGGAATATTCGTTTGATTAAATTCCTTTGGCTCAGGAATAATACAAATTGCTCGTATGCCGAGACGGCTTATTTCCGCAAGTTGCTTATCTGTTTCGTCCTCGGATACAGGTGCGTTCCACACCCAGTTATATGTAGGTGCATACGGCTCAGGCGGATCAATAAATTCTTTTTCTGAAAATGCTATTTTTTCCTCCGGAAAAACATATGTAATGTCTTTCAACTATCAATTCCTCCCAAAGAGAGCCATGATTCTCTGCATGATCACAGCCGCTTCTGCACGCGTTGTGTTGCCGAGAGGATTGAGCGTTCCGTCAGCATTTCCTTTTACGATACCCATAGCGTTCATGAGGGCAACATCATTCTTTGCATAGCCTGCCACCGATACCCCATCAGAAAACGCAGAAATATCTGCCATTTCGCCGCTTGCCAAAAATGCTATGCGAAGTCCTCTTGCGCAAATCACCATTAAATCCTGCCTTGTTATGGGTGCTTCGGGATTAAAGTTATTATCTCCTGTACCTCTTAAAATGCCGAAGGATTTACCGACGCGTACTTCGCGGTAATAGTCTGCATCCTCCGGAACATCCGCAAAGCTTTCTTCGAGCTGTCCGCGGTCGGTCATTCTTTCAAGGTCAAGCGCGCGGATTAAATACTTCGCAAAGTCACCGCGGGTAATCGTTTCGCCGGGTGCGAATGCCCTCTCGCCTTTGCGGCTTACGATATCCTTTTTATAAAGAGCTTCGATTGCCTCAGCTGCCCATTCATATTCGGCAAGATCATCAAAAGAAGCATTAGCAAGCGATGCTGTATCCGGCACTGCGCCCGCAAGCTTTATAAGGCTGATGTTTGCGGAAGGAATGGTTACTGTCAGGGTATCTCCATTTACCACAGGTTTTACACTGTCGCCTTCAAGATACATTTCCTCCGGCACGCCGGAAGCTGTCAACAGTCCGTTTTGGCTCTTTAAGGAAACCGTAATTTCCTGCACTTCGGGCTTGCGGTTAATAATCAGCATGTAAAGGTCGCTTCCGTGCACTACGCTCTTGTAAGCATATTGATGTGAGTCATATATGTTAAAGAGCGGACAAGTGCTGTTTCTGGCAAAAAGCTCCGTTGCAAAGCCCTGTTCCTCGGCAGCAAACTTCGTCAGCCAGTCCACAAGCGGATAGCCTTCATTCTGCAGGCTCAAAAGCGCATCCGTGCCCACAATTTCATACCAGCCTGCACCGTGTACTCTTTCAAACATGCATTGATACCAGAAGGAGCGAAGCTCAGCACTTGTAGGTATGTAACTATGATAACGAAATGCCTGATTGAGAGACATAAAGCCTTTGCCGTAACGTTCTACCGTTCTTCTCTGAATCTGTGCCGTTTCACCGGGATAAGCCGCGGGATTATTGCCGCAGGTGGGGTACTTTTCGTAAATCGTCGTTGAAGTTGACGGATAGGAAAGATATGGGTCACATGCCACAATGTCAGCCAGTGCGCTGGATTCGTCGATTCTCGGGGAGTTATCTACGAAATACACAGGGTGCTTATCGTCAATACCGCGAATCAGCTTGTAGGATTCATATAGCCAATAATCCGGCTCATCAAGCATATCATACGGTTCATCCATTACTGTCCAGCCTGCAACCGCCGGGTGATCCTTAAAATACTCCACGGTAAGGCGCGTTGCTTCGCGATTCCTGGGATGCGCTGCAGCTTCCATCCCCTCATAAAGACCGACAAAGCCTTTCATGCCGTTTTCATGCAACTGGTCCAGCCAAGATTTCAGCACAGAAGTCTCTGCCTTCGCCTTGATTTGTGCCGGGTCTGTCAGCTTCTTCACCTGTCCGTAAAACATAGTTGCACCGCCGATGGTAATTCCAAACAGATTCATCCCCATGGTTTTTCCCTCGTTTATCACAAGGTCGTCGCCTCGATTGGTATGATAGCCTAAGGTCCCGTGGAACACCGTGCCGTCCTCATTTAGGATATACCCATCCGCATTCATAAGAGTGGGGCGGTCATAAACGTTGATTTTCTTTTCCGTGGTATCCACAACATTTCCGTCCTTATCCCGAAGTGTCGCAGAAAGGAAATACTCGGTTTTCTTTTCCTTCATAAGGGAAATGGGATACGCGAAGGTGGCATAGGAATCGGTGATAACACTACCCTTCTGCTCCTTCAGAACAGTTTCATTATCTTTATCCCGCAGCGCAAAATCTACGGTTGCATCCGGATACTTGCCAGTATAGTCCGAAAAAATCCGGGCACGTGCATAGCCGGTTTCCACATCAGGATAATAGAAATACTGGTCAGGACGAAGTTCCAGCACCTTTCTATTTTCCAATGGTTTAAGCTCTAAATCGTCAAACCAATAGGTGCCGTTTACGAAGAGACGGCAGTACACTTGCATCTTTACCGTTCCTTCAGGTGGTGTAAACCAAATCGTTTGCTGCTCCCATACGTTTGCCTTCATGGGGGCAATGTTCGAGGTGGTGATAGAGTCATCCACAGGATTTGTTGTTTCTCTTCCCGGTGTGCCGGTATAATATTCAAACTTAAATCGCACCTGCTTTGCCCCCGTGCCGGCCACGGTGCTCCGTGTCCAAATGCTCAGCTGATATCGGGTATTCGGTACAACGTCCACCGTTTGACGCACCCACGGATTCCCACCGGAATCCGTGGTAATTTTAAGGCTCTTTTCACCTGTGTGGGCAACGGAATTATCAATGCTCGCATATGCATTTCCCGCCCATTCGGTTTTAAACGGCGACCAGTTTACAGGGTTGCCCTGGGCGTCTGCTTCTTCAAAGCTTGCATTGGTAATCAAATTCTCGCTTCCCGAAAGCGGTTCTATGTAATCGGGATCCGGAATCGGCTCCGGCTCAGGAATTGGAGGCGAAGAAAGAGAAATGGCATCATAGGAATAATCCCCTGCGCCATAGGTGCGGAAGAGAATATTTGCGCCCGTGACTTCTTCTGTGGTAGTAAACGTATATGTTTTTGTTTCCCAACGCACAGTCGGCACAAATTTTTCGTCTAAGTTATGGAGATATCCGTCTGCGCCCTTAAATTCAATTTTAACGCCCGCATTACCGGGTACATCTGCACGCACCTGAAAAGAAAGAGTGTATTCCAGATTCGGCTGCAGTGTCAGACTTCTCCAAATATAAGGGCTTGTCCCGTCGTTGACCAGGCGGACGGAAAATTTTCCGTCCGCAGGTCTACGGGTGTCAAGCGTTGCTTTTTCGCCCCATACAGCTTTATCAATTTTCCAGTCCGTGGGGGCAGTACCATCATTTTGTTCAAAGCTTCCGTTTGAAATATGCTCCACTTTTTCCTCCGCTGCGGGACATGTCAGTCCAAGAGAGAAAAGAAGCAAAAGCGAAAGAAATATAGCTGTCAGTTTTTTCATAACTGTCCTCCTCCGCGTTTAGCGGGCAAGCTTTGCGGCAGTACCCGTAGGCGTAAGTCCGGAAACGCTGTTCCAGAGGAATGCACGGATTTCCGTGGCATCGCCAAGTTCATCGGTATGAATCGTAGCTGTAGGATATGCTACACCATCAAGTGCATTACCATTAAGATCTTTTACTCCCGACTCGCTAGTTGGTGCAGTTACCTTTTCACCAATTAAAACCTTTACGAGATTCTTTTTGCCGTCTACTACTTTATATGCTGCAAGAATTACAATATCTTCGCTTGTGACATGCGGTGTCACTGTTGTTGCAATCGCCGAAATCGTGCCTGTAAGTCCAACTGCTGTTTTAATCGGCTCCCCTGTAATATTCAAGAAAGCAGCCGCAGGTTTATCTGAAATGTGGGCGGTAAAATCCTGTGTATAGAAATTCACCTCATTTTCTTCTATTTTTTCAATGGATGGGACATTGAATGCCATATAATTACCTGTCGCAAATAGATCCGAACTGCGTAACTGCAACTTAATCGATGTCATTCCTTTCGGAATTGTAAAGGTAAACTCAATATGTTTCCATTCCCCATTTGTCGTTCTCACCACCGCAAAATAATACCTGTTTGAGCCGGTGTAATTATGACCAATTGTAGACTCTTCGTTCGGTCCATGTCCGTTATAATAAAGTTTAGCAGACACATTCGACTTCATCCATACAGAAAAACGATATTTCTCGCCTTCTTTTACAGAAATATTATTGCCCGGGACAATATTGAGGGTACCATGTCCATCGCCTTCTACATACAAATAATTTTGACCATCCGGACAGTTTCCATCATTTTTCCAAACCGTTAATGTTTTTTGTGTAACAGGATCGACAATATATGAATCTCCCAAAAACACATAATTAGTTTTCACATTTAAGGCTGTGTTCAATGTCGTTTTCTCAATTTTCCATGTAGCTCCTGTCCTATCATCCTGGCTTGCACCATCATTATTAAATGCAGCATTCTTCAGGAGATTTCTACTTTTTTCAAAGGTAAAGTCATCCAGATACAAAGCACCTTCGCCCTCTACTTTGGCTTCGAGCTTCATGCCGTCGGAATACGGAAGATCGGACATGCGCACAAATTCCCATGTGTCTGCCTTAATATTCCAAATGGTATCCTCTGCGGCGTCACCTACAGGTGCGAGATTAAAGCTTTTTTCTGCAAGGGCTGTTCCACCGGCTGTTTTAACGGAAAGTGTTGCTTTGGAGTCCGACGTAAAGCCCACTGCTTTAACAAAGCCACGAAGCTTTGCATTGGTGCTGATTTTGGCAAGTGTTAAAGTAAGGGACATGGGCTTTGCCGCCGTTACCTTCATCATGTTATTCCCGTAAAGGGCGCCTTCTGTGATAAGTTCACCACCTGTTGTATCAATCGCGACACCATTCTGTACCATTTCGAAGGAACCGTTTGTTACGGAGCCTTCACTTTCAATTTTTACAACAGTAGCATTCTTGATCACTGCAGGGGTTTCCAAAGCGGCGTTTTTCGCAGTTCGAAAGCATACCTGAATTCTGGCAATGGAAGGATTTTCAATCGTAAAAGCATACGTAACATTTTTAAACTCTGTTCCCGTTTGCGCGAGAGATTTATAGTCTGCGAATGCTACGCCATTTACACTGCTGTAACTAGCATTAATTGCAAGCGGTCGGTATTCCAACGTACCACCTTCGGGGAGCTTGTACGAAAACGAAAGTCGGTACGTTGTGCCCTGCTCAACCGCGAAAGAAGTTGCCTGCAATTCGTAATGCGTTTTGTCTCCCGTAAAGTTAAAGGGAAGCTCAACCCCGTCAAAAGATACAGGCACTTTTTCGCCTTTTACCGTGGAATGCCAACCGTCCTCCGGGTATTTGAGAAGGTTTTCGACCTCTGCCATAGCGGTAAGCCCTGCGAGAAGTGTCAGTACCAAGCAAAGGCTCAGTACCATGCCGAGTAATTTTTTTGCGTTTTTCATGTTTGTTCTCCTTTCAAACTTTTCTTATTTTATTTTACCGGCACTATAGCCGGGTAAAACCGAGAATTGATTGCCGCTGCATTATCGGTAAAGAACAGCCGTGCTGCCTTCTGCCCGAAGCCCCGCCGTGCTATCCCAAAGGAATGCACGGATTTCGTCTGTCGCTTCATCGATTTCGGAAAGTGACATGGAAACTGTAGGGTACTGTACGCCTTTCACAACGCTTCCGTTTAAATCCTGAACCCCCGTTGTCCATGTCGGGTCACCCGGCGGCTCGCCGATTTTCAAGGCTAAGAGCTCACGTTTTCCGTTTTCATAGGTATACGTTGCCATAATCATAACGGCATCCGTGGTGACAGCCGCCTCTACGGTCTGGCCTACCGCCGTCAATGCACCCGAAAGTCCCGTAATTCTTTCTGCCGGCTTCCCTAACACATTCTGAAATGCATAGCCATACGGTTCAAGACGAGGGGCAACCACCATCTCGCTTGACCCTGAAGCCGCCGCCTCCGTTTCCTGTACAAAGAAGCCGATTTCATTTTCCTCCAGTTTTTCCACGCACGGCATATTAAACGAGATTTTTTTATCTGCCGCCAAAGCGTCTTGCGAGCACAAATTGAGATTAAAGCTCGACATACCTTTGGGGACGGAAAATGTAAATGCAATATGCTTCCATTCGCCGCCTGTGTTTTCATCCACAACAAACTGCATCCAACCGGGGAAATTTTCTTGGATTACACTTTGCTGCGTTTCAACGGCAATTCGTCCATTCATCCCTTCTGTTTTCAACCAGACGGAAATGCGATATTTTTCGCCTTCCTCGACGGGGATAGCACTTCGGGTACGGATTAAAACCATTTTCCCGCAGCCCGCAGCTTCGATATAGTTTTGTCCATCGGGGCAGTTACCGTCTTCGCTTAGTACAGAAACCGTTTTCCCTGTTGATGTATCGAGGAATGTATCATTTAAATATACATTGTTGTCGTTTTGGTGTTTGAGTTTCGTGTTAAACCATGTGTTTTCGATGGCCCATGTAACCGGCTTGCCTTCTTCATCCACAGCGCCCTCCGGTATAAAAGCAGGATTCCGAAGGATATTTGTATCTGCTTCAATTCGGAAACCGTCTGCATATACACAGCCTGCATTCTCCACCTTTACGGAAACAATCAGTCGCGGACACATCGGCAATGCGGAAAAACGAATTAGTTCCCATCTTTCTCCCGTAAACCATACGGATTTTTCGCTAAGCACAGTGCCGTCCTTATTATCCTCCCGCACTGACACGGTTACACGGCTTTCTTCCGTAAACCCCGTGCCCTTCTTTAAAAAGCCGGT
>JAZROH010000105.1:0-10677 GCA_045648645.1 Clostridia bacterium
CCAAAACAGTCCGCCGGAAATATACGGCACATCTGCCAGCACCACCGCCAGAAAGCCCGTAATCAATACAAAGCCCAAAAGGGGACAAACCAGAAGATTTGCAAATATGCCCACCAGCGAAAGCGTCCCGAAATGATACGCTGCCAAAGGCGCAAAGCCCAGAAATGCCGCAAGGGAAACCGATAAATTGGCACGCAAAAAACGGGGCAAAAACGATAGTTTCTCCGAAATTCGTCCTGCAAACAGCAAAATCCCGAAGGTGGACGCACAGGAAAGGCGAAAGCCTACGTCAAATAACACGCCCGGATTTACAAGACACATAAAAAAGGCAGTGACGGAAAGCGCCGTCAGGCTGTCATTGTCCCGACGGAAAAAGTCAGCAAAAAAGAAAACCGAAAGCATAAGTGCCGCCCGCAAAACGGAAGCCGATGCGCCCGTAAACAAAACAAAAAACCAGATAAAAAGCAGATAACAAGCCACTGAGAAAAGACGGCGGCGAATTTTTAAAATCCCGAATAATGCCATGACCGCACCGATAATAATTTGAAGATGGAGTCCCGATACGGCAACAATATGGGAAAGCCCTGCCGCGCGAAGATTTTCGTCGGCTTCTGCATACATAAGCCCTTTATCGCCGGTAAGAAGCGCACGGAGAAACCCTTCCGTTTCAAAGCTTGTTCTCTCTTGCAGTCTTTCCTGCACCATTCCCCGAAGGGCAAATGCCGCATCCTTCGGATGCAAAAGCGAAACCTTATGCCCCATTTTTTCTATTTCCCCTTCCGCAGGGTATAAAAAGGCATATACCCTCTTGCCCATACAGTAATACCTGTAATCGGTTTCCCCGAAATTTCGCGGTTTATTGGGTGCTTCGGCATGGGTATGTATTTCCACCGTATCCCCGTATGTAAATGCGTCCTCCATAAGGTACACGTACACGGCAACATTTTCATGCAGAAAGTTTTCTCCTTCCATGCTGCCGCGTACCAAAAGACGTGTCCTTTCGCCTTCTGTTATGCCCTCCACCCGTCCCCGTACGGTTACTTCCTTTTCATCTATTTCAATGATTTTTCGGTTGTAGGCGTGAAAATGCCCTGAAAAACATAAAAAGCCGATGACCATGCCCGCCATAGCCATCAGCATAAGCTTTCTATATCCGTATTTCCCTAAAAAAAGTGCACCTGCCAAAAGCAGCGCGCATACGGAAAGTGCCGGCAAAAGCCAAAGCCTTGCCGCCATACCAATCCCCGCCAAAAACGCCGCCGTAAACCAAAAGAAATATCGCTTTTTCATATTATTCTTCCAAATACGCCCGCAGGGCATCCATGTTTTTTTCTGCTGTTTTCCTACCTTCCCGATACGCTTCCCAAAGCTTTTCGGGATTTTTCTCCGTTCGGCGTACATCCAGCTCTGCTTCAGGACGAAGGACGAATACTTCGCCTTTTTCTTCCTTTTCGCAGATATAACGCACCGCTTCATTATAAGCTTTTGGGCGTTCTGCCATCGCATCCGCCAAAAACGGATACTTTCGAAGTGCCATACGCATAAGCGGACGAAGCCGCGATTTCTTTTTCGCGTAGGTGCGCGGTCTTGTTAAAACAACCACATTCTTATTATAGCCAATCCCTTCAAAAAACCGAAGAGGAATGGAATCGGACATGCCGCCGTCAAGAAGAAGCCGCCCGTCCACCTCCACGGGGCGGGACACAAAGGGCAGAGAAGCAGAGCCGCGCATCCAGAGTAAATCCTCTTCCGTACCCGTATTACACCTTTTATATATGGGCATTCCCGTTTCCACATCGGTACATACTACATAAAACGCCGTGGGATTTTTTTGATAGGCTTCCGTATCAAATTTATCCAGCTTTTCGGGAAGCTCCCGATAACAAAAATCTGCGCCGTACAAATCTCCTGTTTTCAAAAGGGAGCGCAGACTGCAATACCGCTTATCCCGGCAGTATTTTGTATTGTATCGGATTACTCTTCCAATCTGTCCCGATTTATAGTTGCAGCCGAACACCGCACCTGCGGATACACCCACAATGCCGTCATACGTGATGCCGTTTTCCATCATTACATCTATAACGCCCGCCGTGAACATCCCTCGCATTGCGCCGCCTTCAAGCACCAATCCCTTTCGCATAGTTTTCTTCCTTCCTCCGTGTTTTAGAACATAAAAAGTATCTTTCTTGTATGGTAGTATAGCACATCCCACGCTGTTTGTCACCAAAATATTGAAAAAACGGGAAAATTTTTATTGCTTTACCGATTTTTCCGCAAAAAACAGTTGTAATCGTTTCCTTTATATGGTATAATATATTTTTGCATAAGGAGATGATACTATGGAAAGACAAAATATACGAAATATTGCCATTATCGCCCACGTTGACCACGGCAAAACCACGCTTGTGGATGCGATGCTACGCCAAAGCGGCACCTTTCGCGAAAACGAGCAGGTTGCCGAGCGGGTTATGGACTCGGACGCTATCGAACGGGAACGGGGCATTACCATTTTAGCCAAAAACACCGCCCTTTTTTATAAGGACGTGAAAATCAATATCATTGACACACCGGGGCACGCCGACTTCGGCGGTGAGGTGGAGCGCGGTCTTAAAATGGCGGACGGTGTTCTCCTTCTCGTAGATGCCTTTGAAGGCTGTATGCCCCAGACCCGATTTGTTTTGAAAAAAGCGCTCGGGTTAAACCTTCGCCCCATCGTGGTCATTAACAAAGCCGATAGACCAAACGCCCGCCCACAGGCGGTAGCGGATGAGGTGCTTGACCTCTTTATTGACCTTGGTGCAGACGATGACCAGCTGGAAGCCCCCTTTATTTACGCTTCGGGGCGCGACGGCTGGGCAAGCACAGACCCAAGCGTGCCCGGCACAGACCTGAAGGTGCTTTTTGACCTGATACTGGACACCATTCCCTGCCCCGAGGGCGAGGAGAATGCGCCGCTTCAAATGCTGATTTCGAACATTGACTATGATAACTACACCGGTCGCATTGCTATCGGCAAGGTGCAGCGGGGGCAGGTGCGCATCGGCGATGCTGTTTCCGTCTGCTGCAAAGGCCAGGAAGGCGTGCGCCGCGCAAGGGTTAACACCCTTTATACCTATGCGGGACTCCAAAAAGCGGATGCCGAGGTAGTTGGAGCCGGCGACATTGCCGCCATTTCCGGCATTGCCGACATCAATATCGGCGAAACCGTTTGTGCGGCGGATAGTCCCGAGCCGCTTCCCTTTGTTGAAATCGACCGTCCCGTTCTTTCCATGACCTTTTCGGTAAATGACAGCCCCTTCGCCGGCAAGGACGGTACGTACGTAACCTCCCGCCATTTACGGGCGAGGCTGTATAAGGAACTGGAGTCGAATATCAGCCTTTCTGTTGAAGATACGGACACCACGGAAGCCTTTATCGTTTCGGGAAGAGGCGAACTCCATCTTTCCGTTTTGATTGAAAACATGCGCCGTCAGGGCTATGAATTCCAAGTTTCCGGTCCCCGCGTTATTACAAAAACAATTGACGGGGTACTCCATGAACCGATTGAATATCTCATGATTGACGTGCCGGATGAATATACAGGCGCCGTTATTGAAAGCGCAGGGCTTCGAAAAGCCACCCTTGTGAATATGGCACCCGGCGCCCAAGGGTATTCGCGCATCGAATTTCGTATTCCCGCTCGCGGTCTTCTGGGCTATCGCAGCCAGCTGCTTACCGAAACCCGCGGCACGTGTGTTATGAATCATGTGTTTGATTCCTTCGAGCCGTATAAAGGGGATTTGCCCACACGCACCCGCGGCTCTCTCGTTGCCTTTGAAGACGGTGAAGCCGTTTCCTATGGGCTTTTCAATGCGCAGGATAGAGGCACGATGTTCATTTCCCCCGGCACAAAGGTATATCAGGGCATGATTGTGGGCGAGAACAGCCGCGCAGATGACATTGTGGTAAACGTCTGCAAGCGAAAGCATGTAACCAATATGCGTGCTTCCGGCTCGGACGAAGCCCTTCGTCTTACCCCGCCGCGCAACATGAGTCTGGAGCAATTCATTGAATTTCTCTCGGATGATGAGCTTTTAGAGGTCACACCCTCTTCCCTTCGCATCCGCAAGCGTATCCTTGACAACAGTCTGCGGGCAAAGAAAAACAGCAATAAATAAAAAATTTTTCTACATTTCTATTGACTTTATTATGTTACTGTGCTATCATACTAAAGTGATAAAGCAAAACAAAGGGGCGAAAACCATGCAAATTAACAGTGCCGTTTTAAAAAACGACGAAAAAGCAATCTTCGGGCTTCGCGGGCTGTACCGCAAATACGGGTACTCCCAGTACAAAATGAGCAAGTTCGAAGCTTACGACCTGTATGTACGAAACAAGGACTTTTTAGTTTCCGATAATATTATAACGTTTACCGATGCCGGTGGCAGACTGATGGCACTCAAGCCTGACGTTACACTTTCCATTATTAAAAACAGCCCAAAGGAAGCAGAAGGCGTACAAAAGGTATACTATAATGAAAATGTATACCGTGCGGCAAAGGGTAGCGGGTCTTATAAAGAAATTATGCAAATGGGGCTTGAATGCCTTGGAAGCATTGATACATATTGCATTTCCGAGGTGCTGATGCTGGCAGCAGAAAGTCTTGGGTATATTTCCGAGGATTTTGTGCTGGATATATCCCACATGGGAATTGTTTCTCCCATTTTGGACGCGCTTGGCGCTTCTCACGCAGCAAAGCAGGAAATTCTAAAGTGCATTGGAGAAAAGAATGTGCATGGCATTACCGCCATTTGCGCGGCAGAAAACATAGACTGCGAGCGGCTTCGTGCCCTTGTTACCACCTACGGCACGCCCAGTGACGTGCTCCCGAAGCTGGACGCGCTTTGCTTTGAAGGAAATGCTGCGGCAATCGATGCCCTCAGGCAGGTAATTTCCGCGCTTGAAAAGTGCGGTTTTGGTGAAAAAATCCGCATTGATTTTTCTGTGATTAACGATATGAATTATTATAACGGCTTTGTTTTCCGCGGCTTTATCCGCGGGCTTGCCTCCGGTATTTTGTCCGGCGGACAGTATGACAAGCTGATGGAAAAAATGGGTAAAAAGGCAGGGGCTATCGGTTTCGCCATTTATCTGGATATGCTGGAGCAGCTGCCCTCAGAGGAAGCGGACTTTGATGTGGATACCGTGCTTTTATATGACGAAGGCGCGGATACAGATGCGCTTAGCGACGCGGTACGGCTTCTCACGGCAAACGGAAAAAGCGTAATGGCACAAAAATGTGTGCCGGAAAAAATCAAGTATAAGCAACTTTTAAAATTACAGGAGAGAGGGGTTGAAATCATTGAAAACCATGCTTAATGTGGCACTTCCGAAGGGAAGACTTGGCGAGAAGGTCTACGCCATGTTCGAAAAGGCAGGCTTTGAATGTCCCTCCATCCGCGAAAATAACCGCAAGCTGATTTTTGAAAATCCCGAAAAAGGGGTGCGTTATTTCTGGGTCAAGCCCTCGGATGTGGCAATTTATGTTGAGCGCGGGGCTGCCGACATCGGCGTTGCAGGCAAGGACATTCTGCTTGAATATGAGCCGGATGTGTATGAGCTTTTAGATCTTGATATTGGCAAATGCCGCATGGCAGTAGCCGCCATGCGCGGTTTTCGGGATAATCCCCAGAAAACGCTTCGGGTTGCCACCAAGTTTTCGAATATTACAAAATCCTATTATGCCGCAAAAGGGCGCGATATTGACATTATTCATTTAAACGGTTCTATTGAAATCGCCCCCATTTTAGGGCTTTCGGACGTAATTGCAGATATTGTGGAAACGGGTACAACCTTAAAGGAAAATAATCTTGAGGTTATAGAAACCATTGTACCCATAAGTGCGCGGCTCATTGCTAACAAAGCCGGCTTTAAATTTAAATCCGCGCAGATTGAAACTCTCACAGCAGCCCTTGCTGAGAACGGAGAAAAAAATGATTAAAATTTTAGAATACGGCACTGTGAAAGCAGAAGAAATTTTCGCACGTGTAGAGCCGAAGGTGGATGTTTCCGCCATCGTTTCCGAAATTATTGCAGATGTACGAAAGGATGGCGACGCCGCCCTCTTACGCTACTGCGAAAAATTTGATAAGGCCCGTCTTTCCACTCTGGAGGTTTCAGTGGCGGAAATTAACGCCGCCGTCAAAAGCGTTGAGCCGCGTTTTCTTGCGGTGCTTAAAAAAGCTGCCGAAAACATTCGGAAGTTCCACGAAAAGCAGGTGCGGACAGGCTTTATTATTAACGACGAAAGCGGCATTGTTATGGGACAAAAAATCATTCCCGTTGACCGCGCAGGGCTGTATGTTCCCGGCGGAACTGCCGCCTACCCCTCCACCGTTTTAATGGATGCCATTCCGGCTAAAATTGCAGGCTGTCCCGAGGTAGTCATGGTAACACCGCCGCAGGCAGACGGCACGGTAAACCCTGTAATTCTTGCCGCTGCATCCATTGCAGGCGTGGATAAAATCTTCAAGGTTGGCGGCGCACAGGCAATTGCCGCCCTCGCCTATGGTACCGAAAGTATACCGAAGGTAGATAAAATTGTAGGTCCCGGCAACGCCTTTGTTGCCGAAGCGAAAAAACAGGTTTTCGGGCTTGTTTCCATTGATATGATTGCCGGCCCCAGCGAAATTCTGATTGTTGCAGACAAAACGGGAGACCCTGCTGCCATTGCCGCAGACCTTCTTTCACAGGCGGAGCATGATAAGCTGGCAAGTGCCGTACTCGTTACGGATTCCATGGAGCTTGCCGGTGCCGTGCAGGCAGAACTGGAAAAGCAGATTCCGGCGCTTTCCCGTGCGGATATTGCCCGCACCTCCATTGACGAGAATGGAAAAATTATTGTTGCCGACTCCCTTGCGGCAGCCATTGAAATTACAAATGAAATTGCCCCTGAGCATTTAGAACTTTGTGTGGATAATCCCTTTGATTATCTGGATGCCATCCGCCATGCAGGAAGTATCTTCCTCGGCAAAAACTGCCCCGAAGCACTTGGGGACTATATGGCAGGACCGAATCACACCCTTCCCACAAGCGGCACGGCGAAATTTGCAAGCCCCTTGTCGGTGGATGATTTTATAAAGAAAACCCAGTATACGTATTTTACCCGTGATGCGCTCTCCCGCATTGCCGATGATGTTGCTTTCTTTGCTGAAAAGGAAGGACTTACCGCGCATGCAAAAAGTGCCCGTATCCGGACGGAGGAAAAAGCATGAGCCGATTTTTCAGTTCCAAATTTGCTTCGCTCATTCCCTACACCCCCGGCGAACAGCCGAAAAACAGGGAATACATTAAACTGAATACGAATGAATCCCCCTTTCCTCCTTCGGAAAAAGCAGTATTACTTGCGGCGGAAGCGGCAAAACGCTTGCAGCTGTATCCGGATCCGGAGTGCCGTCAGCTTACAGAGGCTGTGGCTGAAACTTTGGGCGTAAATCCGGATGAGGTGCTTCTCACAAACGGGTCGGACGAAATATTGAATTTTGCCTTTATGGCATACTGCGACAAAGACCATCCCGCCGTTTTTCCGGATATCACGTACGGATTCTACCCTGTTTTTGCAGAAATCAACAACATTCCTTACGAAGAAATTCCGCTTCGGGAGGATTTCTCCATTGCTATAGAGGACTATGAGAGAAGTGGCAAAACCATCTTCATTGCAAACCCCAACGCGCCCACGGGTCTTATCCTTACAAGGGCGGAAATTGAAAGGATACTTAAAAGCAATCCGGATACGGTAGTGGTTGTGGACGAAGCGTATATTGATTTCGGCGGCGAAAGCTGTGTTCCTCTCATTAAAAAGTATGATAATCTTCTGGTAACCCAAACCTTTTCCAAATCCCGCTCCATGGCAGGGGCGCGGCTGGGCTTCGGTGTTGGAAACAAGTCCCTGATACAGGATTTGAACACCATAAAGTATTCCACAAACCCCTATAATATTAACGCCATGACCATGGCAGCGGGGCTCGGCACACTTTCAGACCCTGTTTATACTGAGAAAAACTGCCGCACCATTATTGAAAACCGCGCGTATACCACTTCCGCGCTTTCAAAGCTCGGCTTTACGCTTACAGACAGCCGCACAAACTTTGTTTTTGCAAAACACCGGGCTTTTCCGGGGGATACCCTTTACAGTGCGCTGCGCGCTCGCGGTATTTTGGTGCGTCACTTTAAAAACCCCCGCATAGCCGATTATAACCGTATCACCATCGGCAGCCGCGGGGAAATGGAAACGCTTGTTAAGACCATTACGGAATTATTGGAGGGAAAATAAATGCGAACAGCAAAAATACAAAGACAAACTGCAGAAACCGATATTTACCTTGCGCTTTCTTTAGACGGCACGGGCAAAAGCGAAATTTCCACCGGTTGCGGTTTTCTGGATCATATGTTAACGCTTTTTGCAAAGCACGGTCGCTTTGACCTGATTGTAAATTGCAAGGGCGATACGGAAGTGGATGACCACCACACGGTAGAGGATGTGGGCATCTGCCTCGGTGCTGCTTTCCGGCAGGCACTCGGTGACAAACGCGGCATCACCCGCTATGGCAGTACCACGCTTCCCATGGACGAAGCACTCATCCTTTCTGCCTGCGACCTTTCCGGCAGAAGCTTTCTCGGCTATGCGCTTGATATTCCCACGGAAAAGGTCGGCACCTTTGATACGCAGCTTACGGAGGAATTCTGGCTTGCTTTCACAAGAGAAGCCGCATGCAATCTGCACCTTCGTACACTTGCCGGACAAAATTCGCATCACATTATAGAGGGCGCTTTTAAATCCGTTGCCCGTTCGCTTCGCGATGCGGTGAAAATTGACGCCGCCTTCGCGGATGAAATCCCTTCTACCAAAGGAGTGCTCTCATGATTGCCATTGTAGACTACGGCGTAGGGAATCTCTTTTCTTTGAAAAGCTCCTTTGCCGCCATCGGCGCGGATGCCTTTGTAAGCCGTGACCCTGCAGAAATTCAAAAAGCAGATAAAATCATTCTTCCGGGCGTCGGTGCCTTCGGGGATGCGGCGAAAAAGCTTGCCGACTGCGGTATGGCAGAGGTTATAAAAGAAGAAGCCATGCGCGGAAAACCCATTCTCGGCATCTGTCTTGGTATGCAGCTTTTATTTGAAAAAAGCTATGAATACGGCGAACATGCAGGGCTTGGACTGATTCGCGGCGAAATCCGCCCTATCTCCGAAAAAATTCCCGCAGGGCTGAAAATTCCCCACATCGGCTGGAATGCTCTTTGCTTTACAGATAAACCCTCAAAGCTTTTCCGCTATATTAAAAACGGTGACTTTGTGTACTTCGTCCATTCCTTTGCCGGTATGGACTGCGAAGAAAGCGTAATTGCCACGAGCGAATACGGCGCGCCACTTACGGCAGCAGTAGAAGACGGCAATATCTTCGGTTGCCAGTTCCACCCCGAGAAAAGCGGTGATGTGGGACTAAACATTTTACGCGGCTTTTGCGATTTGGAGGTGGGCACATGCTGATTTTTCCTGCTATTGATTTATATGAAGGCAAAGCCGTGCGCCTTTTGCGCGGCGATTATAACCAAATGACCGTATACAGCGAAAGACCTTGGGAAATTGCGGCAGATTTTAAAGCTGCCGGCGCATCCGCTATTCATCTTGTGGATTTGGAAGGCGCGAAGGAAGGAACAACGCCGAATCTTTCCGTGGTACAAAAAATCGTGGAAAGCACCTCCCTTTTTGCTGAAATCGGTGGCGGTATTCGCAGTATGGAAGTTATCGAAAACTATATTTCCATCGGTATAAGCCGCGTCATCCTC
Source organism: Clostridia bacterium (assembly GCA_045648645.1). GTDB lineage: Bacteria > Bacillota > Clostridia > UMGS1883 > UMGS1540 > SIG447. The sequence continues at coordinate 9,825 of JAZROH010000105.1, forward strand.
GGCACGGCGGCAGTAGAGGATGAAAGCTTTCTCTGCCGCGCCGTAGAAAAATACGGCGAAAAAATTGCGGTGGGTGCAGATATCAAGGATGGCTTTATTGCCGTTCGCGGATGGACGGAAAAATCCGATAAGGATGCTTTTTCCTTCTGCCGCCACATGGAAGAGCTGGGCGTGAAAACCTTAATTTGCACCGACATCTCAAAGGACGGCGCCATGCAGGGCACAAACCGCGCCCTTTATCGCGATTTAAGCCGTGAATTTCACATGCAAATTGTAGCATCCGGCGGTGTTTCCACCATAGAGGATATCCGGCATCTTACGGATTTGGGGCTTTACGGCGCCATTATCGGGAAAGCCTACTACACCGGCGCAATTGACTTAAAAGAAGCAATCGAGGTGGCAAAATGATTACAAAACGAATTATTCCCTGCCTTGACGTACGGGACGGCAGAGTTGTGAAGGGCGTAAATTTCGAAGGGCTGAATGATGTTTCATCCCCCGTAGCCCTCGGGCAGTATTACAGCGCCGCGGGTGCGGACGAGCTGGTGTTTTACGATATTACCGCCTCCGCTGAGGGCAGAGCACTCTTTACCGATATACTTTGCGAGGTTGCACGTACCATTTTTATCCCCCTTACTGTGGGCGGCGGCATAAATACGGTGGATGATTTCGACCGTGTACTGAAATGCGGTGCCGACAAGGTGAGCGTAAACTCCGGTGCCATTCGCAACCCCAATCTTATATATGAAGCCGCCAAAAAATACGGCGACCAATGCGTTGTTTTGTCTGCCGATATAAAGCGTGTAGACGGCGTGTTCCGCGTTTTTGCCAAGGGCGGACGGGAAAACACCGG
>JAZROH010000106.1:0-4335 GCA_045648645.1 Clostridia bacterium
GACCGCTTGGCCTCCGACTTGTATAATAGCGGACATATTGTACATCCAAATTGCGTACCATTGTGCTTCCTCCTTTCTGCGCTTTTTATAATTTCTCACACACCCGGAGCTTTGCGCTGCGGGAGCGGGGATTGCAATCCAGTTCTTCCTGGGATGCCACGATCGGCTTTCTGCTAATCAGCTTCACCTGGGGTTTCTTGCCACAGACACACACTGGGAAGCTGGGCGGACAGGTGCAGCCTTTGGACGCTGCCGTCATAGCGTTTTTCACGATTCTGTCCTCCAGAGAATGGAAGGTGATAACGGAAATCCTTCCGCCCGCACACAGCATGTCCATCGCATCGGAAAGTGCTGTTTTCAAAACATCCAGCTCTGCGTTTACCGCAATGCGGATTGCCTGAAACGTCCGCTTCGCCGGATGGGGACCATCGCGCCTTGCGCCCTTTGGCACGGCTGCTTTTATAATGCTTACCAGTTCCATCGTAGTTTCAATCGGGGCTTCGCTTCTCGCTTTGCAAATAAATTCTGCAATTCGCTTTGCCCACCGTTCCTCTCCGTATTCCGAAATGATGTCGCAAAGTTCTTTTTCGCTAAAGGCATTTACCACATCCCGCGCGGAAAAGGCACGGTCTCTGTCCATTCGCATGTCAAGCGGCGCATCCTGCATGTAGGAAAACCCGCGCGCTGCGTCATCCAGCTGCGGCGACGAAACGCCAAGGTCCATGAGTACGCCGTCCACGCTTTGTATTCCAAGCGTCATAAGAACGCTTTTTATCTCTTTAAAGTTGCTTTTTACCGGTGTAAACCGCGCACCGAAGCCTGCAAGACGGTTTCCTGCTGCAGCGAGTGCCGTACTATCCTGGTCAATTCCGATCACACGACCGCCGCGGCTGAGAATTTCTTCGCTGTGTCCGCCGCCACCCAGGGTCATATCCACATACAGACCGCCTTCTTTTACGGAAAGCCCGTCCACCGTTTCACGCTTTAGTACCGTGGTGTGACAAAACGCCGTCATACGTTCATCCCCGAAAGACGTGCCGCTGCTTCTTCAAGGCTCATGGCATCTTCATCATTATTGTATTTTTCCCATGCCGTGCTGTCCCAGATTTCCACGCGGGAAATCGCACCGATGACCATAACCTCTTTTTCAATTCCTGCATGCTCGCGAAGATGTGCCGGCAGTAAAATTCTGCCCTGCTTGTCCGTTTCACAATTTACTGCACCGGATGAAAACATACGGAGAAGGCGACGTGCATCTGCATTGTGGCCGGGCATGCTCATCAGCTGTGCGGCAAATTTTTCCCACTCTTCTTCGGAATAAACAGAAAGACAGCCTTCGTATCCTTTTGTTACCACGAAGTTCTCACCGAGCTGCTCGCGGAAGCGGGAGGGCATAATAACACGGCCCTTCGCGTCCAGATTATGACAATATTGACCGATGTACATGCACTCACCTCCCCACTTTGCACCACAAAATTACACTTTTTACCACTTAATGAAATTTTACACGAAATTTTCAGGAATTTCAAGACTTTTTTAAAAATTTTTTATTTTTTTTAAATCTTTTTTTCACGAAAAAGATTGCAACACCATATATTTGTTATTTCATTTCTGTAACAACAATATGTAGTGTTTGTTTCATTTTGCACTTTCTTATATTTTCCCTTTTTCGGAATATTTTTCGCCAAAATCAATATACTAACCTACAAGAAAGGATGCGTTTATCTTGAAAAAATTGTTTGGAACTATGCTGACTGCGCTTTTATCTGCCGCAATTGCCTTTTTTGTATCGGTGGTGATGCTGGACAAGGCATCCCCCAAAAACGGCGACCCCCTCTCTATGGTGGCGGAGGCAGACATGCCCGCCGTGCCGGAAATTGCGGCAAAAATTTCCCCATCGGTGGTAGGCGTTTCTTCTATCGCCAAAAGCCGTTCCTTCTCGGCTCCCGCTTCCACCCAAAGCATGGGAAGCGGCGTGATTGTCAGCGAGGACGGGTATATTTTAACAAACCACCATGTTGTCGGTGAAAAAAGCGATATTTTCGTCACGCTTTCCGACGGACATACCGTCGAGGGCAAAAAAACCTGGAGTGATGATGCGCTGGATATTGCCATTGTAAAGATTGACCAGCGGGGGCTTGTGCCGGCATCTTTAGGGGACTCCTCCGCTCTTGCCGTCGGCGAATCCGTGCTTGCTGTGGGAAATCCTTTAAGTTTGCAGTTTCAGCGCACCGTCACTGCCGGCATTGTAAGTGCCACAAACCGGATGCTGTATTTATCGGATAATGCCAGCCTTATGGAAAACCTTATCCAGACCGACGCTTCCATAAATCCGGGCAACAGCGGCGGGCCGCTTGTCAATATGCGGGGCGAGGTAATTGGCATTAACACCGTAAAGGCACAGGATGCAGAGGGTATGGGCTTTGCCATTGCCATAAATTTATGCCGCCCCATTATAGAGCGTACTGTCGCGGAAGGCAAATATGAAATGCCGTATCTGGGGCTTTATGCATACGATAAGGAAACGGCACAATATATGCAGGTAGAAGCACCGGAAAACGGGCTGTATATCAGCGACGTAAAAAGCGCAAGCCCCGCAAAGCTTGCCGGGCTTACGAAAGGAGATATTATCACTGCCATAAACTCACAGCCCCTCTCCCGCATGTCCGAGCTTCGGGAAAGGCTTTTGTACTGCCGCGTGGGGGACACGGTGAAGCTGGATATTAATCGGGACGGCACGCTCTTTACCGCTGATGTAAAGCTCAAAAAAGAGCCTTAAATATAATCGTAGGGAAATTTTTGATTTAGGCATTGACTTTTTCGGGACTTTGGTGTACAATATCCGTAGTAAAGCTTTTACATGACTGACGGATTTGCGGAGTACCGCAAGGGAGTGTAAAAGAGGTATATGCCGACCGTCTGGGCAAATCAGTTTTGTATAAGCTGATTTGCCTTTTTGTTTTATACGAAAGACAAACAGCCAGGAAAGGAGATGCCTTATGGAACACAAAAATTGGGAAGGCTTTAAAGCCGGAAAATGGCAGAATGAAATCAGCGTACGTGATTTCATTCAAAAGAACTACGCCGAATATCATGGCGATGAAAGCTTTTTATCGGGTGCAACCGCGCGTACAAAGGGACTCATGCAAAAAATCAACTCGCTTTTTGCGCTGGAGCGGCAATTCGGCGGCGTTTTGGATATTGATACCGCCACTGTTTCGTCCCTTACAAGTTTTTCCCCCGGTTATATTGATAAAGAAAATGAACTGATTGTAGGCATGCAGACAAACAGCCCGCTCAAAAGAGGCGTAAACCCCTTCGGCGGCATCCGCATGGTGCGACAGGCATGCGAGGCTTACGGTTATAAGCTCAGCGATAAGGTGGAAGAGGAATTCCGTTACCGCACCACACACAACGAAGGTGTTTTCCGTGCTTATACAGATGAAATGCGCGCTGCCCGCAAATGCCACGTTATCACCGGTCTTCCGGACGCTTACGGACGCGGACGTATTATTGGCGATTACCGCCGTGTTGCACTCTACGGTGCAGATTATTTAATAGAAGAAAAGAAAAAGGATAAACGAAAGCTGGCAGAAAGAAATTTCAACACGGATGATATCCGCCTCGATGAAGAGCTGTTTCAGCAAATTACATTTCTAGGCTATATGAAGGAAATGGCGGCGATGTATGGCTATGATATCAGCGCCCCCGCCGCAAATACCCGCGAAGCGATTCAGTGGACATACTTTGCGTATCTTGCTGCTATTAAAGAGCAAAACGGCGCAGCTATGAGCCTCGGGCGCGTCAGCACCTTCTTTGATATTTACATCGAACGCGATATTGCCCGCGGCACGCTTACCGAGGAAGGCGCACAGGAGCTGATTGACGATTTTGTTATGAAGCTGCGTATTGCCCGTCATCTGCGCACGCCGGAATATAATGCCCTTTTCGGTGGCGACCCCATGTGGATTACGGAAGCCATCGGCGGTATGGGAGAAGACGGCAGAACGCTCGTTACCAAAAGCAGCTTCCGCATTTTAAATACGCTCTATACCTTAGGTTCCTCTCCCGAACCGAACCTTACTGTTCTCTGGTCGGGTGCATTGCCTTCTCCCTTCAAAAAATACTGCGCCAAGGTTTCGGTGGATACCGATTCCCTCCAGTATCCACAGTGTCGTATTATGCGTCCCATCAATGGGGATGACTATGCGATTGCCTGCTGTGTTTCCGCAATGCGCGTGGGCGAGCAAATGCAGTTTTTCGGTGCCCGCGCAAACCTTGCAAAGCTTTTGCTTATCGCCATAAACGGCGGGTATGATACCACAAGCGAAATGC
>JAZROH010000107.1:0-4660 GCA_045648645.1 Clostridia bacterium
GGTAATTTAAGCAATGGTATTCCCTTGTAATCACAATAATCAGATTTCATCTTAAGCAAATCCATGGTTTCCTTATATTCTTTTTCGTCAAAAACCGGAGAATCATCACATAAAATAAATTCTTGTCCTAAAATAACTATGGCTAATTTGGGCGTTCCCTCTTCATGTATTAAATAATCTATGGTAAAATCATCAATTGCTACATTGCGATAATAATTATACTTTCTATGCAGAGAAAAAAGTGCTCTTTCGATATTAATTCGCAAATAATCCCAACCATGTTGAGCAAGAATCAAAAAACCAATATTCTTAAATGTTTCTATAATTAGTTCTTTTGTTGGTTGAGGTGTAATTGTTGTATAAATAGTATTCAAAGTGCTTCCACTTAAAATAAGCTCGCGAATTTGGCTATCCATATTAATCCTCCAAAATATTATATCTACAATAAAAAGTTCGTGTCAAGTCAGGACAAAAAATTTAAGTCGATATGCAAACTTTGTTTGCTCGATATTTTTGTTATCACAAAATCATTATGTTTTCCCTTCGGTCAAACTCGATATGATATAAAGCTCGTTGCCGTAAGGCAACATATCGAGTGCGTTTGCACATATCGAGTCATTTATGACATATCGGAAATCTCGCAAGAGATTTATATCGACGATTTCAAGCTTTGCTTGAAATCATTATATAATTCGTGTGCATTTTAGATGCTGTCATTTAATCTGCATTTAAGCTCATATAATGCCGTTTTATTTGAATCAAAAGTTAATAACTTGTTGGCTTCTTTGTAATCCACCCATTTATATTCTGCGTGCTCTTTTGACAGAATAATTTCATTTCCACATTTAAATGCAAATGAATATTCGGGTATTACATAGGTGTGTTCGGACCAATTCTTACGGTGTTTTTCAGAAATGCAATTCGCAGGTATAAAACATATTGTATCAAGTTGTATAATATTTCTAATTTCAATTCCAACTTCTTCAAAAATTTCACGACGAGCTGCTTCAATAGGTATTTCTTTATCTTCTCCACCTCCAGCGATAAACTGCCAGTGGTCTGTATCTGCACGATGTAAAATACAACATAATATATTACCATTTATTATCTTATATGGTATTGCAAGAATTTGATAGGGTGCTCTCATTCTGTTTATCCCCTTATTTTTTCGTCTTTACAGTATTTATTGATGAAATCAACATTCGGTGAATTTGACCGCAAGAATTAACTATTGACTTATATGTTTCATCTTCTATATAACCTGTTCTGTTTAGGAGTTCTAACCAATATTCTGATTCATAACATTCCTTTAAAGCTATCTGCATTTTTGATATAAAATCGGCAGTTCCGTGAGCATATTTTGACTCGTGAATATTAGCACCTATTGATGTGCCAGAACGCATAAGTTGGTTTGTTAAAACACTTTCCCTTTTTGTTTCCTTTATACTCTTGCACATATTTATTATTTCAACCGCAAAATCTTTTGCCTTATCAAGCATTATGCTTTCTGCCATATCTTCACATCCTATAATTCTTTTTAGCTAAATTTTGAACTAAAGTTCAAAGCTAAATTATTCCACTTTGCTCCATAGCTAAATAACTCCTTTGGAGTAGCTAATTTAAATTCGCTTTATAGCTGACCGAAGGTCAATTTAGCTACGAAGTAATTTAGCGTGCGTCAGCACATTTAGCTCGCATTAGCGAATTTAGCTGAATAGATTTAACTCCGTTAAATCTATTCTAAAATCAGTGTACATTTTAGATGCCAGTCATTTTAGCTAAATTTTGAACTAAAGTTCAAAGCTAAATTATTCCACTTTGCTCCATAGCTAAATAACTCCTTCGGAGTAGCTAAATTAAATTCGCTTAATAGCTGACCGCAAGGTCAATTTAGCTACGAAGTAATTTAGCGTGCGTCAGCACATTTAGCTCGCTGCCAAGCGAATTTAGCTGAATAGATTTAACTTTGTTAAATCTATTCTACCACACATTTCCTCAAATTACAAGAGAAGGAGCCGTTTAAAAAGTTAATTTTTAAACAGCTCCTGTTTGTAGCAATATCCTGTATGAATTCTTTACTGAATGGCTTTATACCGCTTAATTTTTGCAGTTGTTGTTTTTTCCATCGGCACATCCGTAACCTCGATATGCTTAATATACTGATGCTTTGCCATATTCCGGTTTACCTCGGCAATGCCGGCACGCACTTCCGCCTCAATTTCCGCCCTGTCCTTGCCGGCAAAATACTCTTTATTATACACTACATTTACGCTGATAATAAAATCATCGCCCTTTTCCTTGCCGTACACGAGACATTCGTCAACGAAGGGAAACGCATTGATTACCGATTCAATTTCCTCAGGATACACGTTTTTCCCGTTTTTCAGTACAATTACATTCTTTTTCCGTCCCGTAATATACAAAACGCCGTCCTTATCCATTTTCCCAAGGTCGCCTGTATGAAACCAGCCGTCCCGAATAACCGCATTTGTTGCCTCTTCATCTCCATAATACCCAAGCATAACATTCGGACCTTTTGCCACAATTTCACCGATGCCGCGGCTATCAGGGTTATCAATCTTCACTTCTACATTACAAAGGGGAAGCCCCACAGAGCCCTTTCTTTGCATTTTTATATTTTCTGCCGCAATAACGGGCGCCGTTTCCGTAAGCCCGTAGCCCTGTACGGTGGTAATGCCGAAATCATTGAGCGCCTCCCAGATTTCAGGGCTGAGTGCCGAAGCCCCGCTGATAATATAGCGCACCTTTCCGCCAAGAGCCGCGTGAATGTCTTTAAAAATCTTCCGCCGCCGGTCAATGCCAAGTGCTAAAAGCAAACGGCTGAGCTTTCTGCCCATTGCCAGCTTTTTCTCTTTGCCCTGTTTTTTTACCGTATGCATAATTTTTTTGTGAATACCTTCGATAATCAGCGGCACACATACGAAAACCGTAACGCCGTATTCCACGAGATTCTGTGCGATATAGCGAATGCCATCGCAGAAAACCGTGGTGGATCCATGCGCAAGAAAAATAATTGTGCCCACACTGCCGAAGGTATGATGATACGGCAAAAACGCCATATTCACATCCGTAGGATAAAATTTTTGGCTGCAGCACATGCCATATACATTGGCAAGAAAGTTCTTCTGGGAAAGAAGCACAGCTTTCGAACGGGCGGTGGTACCGGAGGTAAACAGCATAACGCCCGCCCCTTCGGGGTTAAGCTCTGCCTCCAGGTACGAACGCTCGCCCGCGGCTAAAAGCCGTTCCCCTTCTAAAAGATAGTCCGGAAGATGCTCCAAATCCCCAAACGCTTCCATGCAGATAAATTTCTTCACACTGCAATTTTCCGTCTTTGAAAGACGATGGAAAATATCATAATATTCTTTATCAAAAATCACACAATCGCTTTCGCTTCGCTCGATAAGAGAGAGAATTTCCGTTTCGGCAAGGCCCTTGTCAAGCGGCACGGCAAGCCCCGCACCACAAAGCACGGCAAAATATGCCAGCATCCATTCATAGCAGTTTTTACCGATAATGGCAATGCGCCGCCTCTCAAGCCCTGCATTGCGCAGCGCTGTACCAAGACAGTTGATATCCTTTTGAAACTGCGTATATGTAATGTGGGTATATTCTTTCTTGCTTTTATCCTTTTTAATAATAAAAGCATTATTGTTCGGATATTTTTCCACAACTGCCGAAAGCATTTCGCGAAAATCCTTATGCTGTACGGCAGGATATAAAGTTTGCAATTTATTCATATAATCACCTCATCTAGTTTTCCTAACTAGATTATAACATAAATGATGCTATATTGTCAAGCGTTCTGCAAATAAAATAGATGCGGAAAGCAAAAGCCGCTCCCGCATCCTCTGTTTTCGTATTATGCTTCGGCTTCCATCCGCTTAATTTTATCGCGCAGTTTCGCCGCGTCTTCAAACCGCAATTCTTTTGCCGCCCGCTTCATTTCTTCAGTAAGGCGTGCAAGCAACTCTTCGCGTTTTTCCGGTGCTTGCTCCTCAGCTTCCGTTTCATATACTGTGGCTTCAATCACCTCATGTACTGCCTTCTTAATCGTTTTCGGCACGATGCCGTGTTCCGCGTTATAGGCACTCTGTTTGCTTCTTCGCCGTTCGGTTTCGTCAATCGCGCGGCGCATCGAGCCCGTGATGGTATCGGCGTACATGATAACAGTGCCTTCTGCATTTCTGGCGGCACGTCCAATGGTCTGAATGAGCGACGTTTCGCTTCGCAGAAACCCTTCTTTATCTGCGTCCAGAATTGCCACAAGGGAAACCTCCGGCAAATCCAGCCCCTCACGAAGCAAGTTTATACCCACCAGCACGTCAAAAACGCCCATGCGCAAATCCCGTATGATTTCCATGCGTTCAATGGTTTCCACACCGTGATGCATGTATTTTACTTTCACACCCATTTCCCGCAAATACTCCGTTAAATCCTCCGCCATCTTTTTGGTAAGAGTTGTAACCAGTACCCGCTCCTTTTTGTCGGTGCGTTTATAAATTTCTCCCAAAAGGTCATCAATCTGCCCGGTAACGGGGCGCACCTCCACCTTCGGGTCTAAAAGCCCTGTGGGACGAATAACCTGCTCTATGATTTGCTCTGAACGCGAGCGCTCATACTCGGCAGGGGTGGCGCT
>JAZROH010000108.1:0-3523 GCA_045648645.1 Clostridia bacterium
ATACAGCTCTTTTAAAAAAGCTTGGGCATAAAAATTATCGCATGAGTGTGGAATGGAGCCGCATAGAGCCCATAGAAGGGCAGTTTAACAAAGACGCCACGGAGCACTACGTAAAAGAGCTTGCGCTTTTAAAGGAAAACGGAATAAACGTTTTTGTAACGCTCATTCACTTCGTAACACCTGCATGGTTTTCTGATTTGGGCGGATATGCAAAAGTAGAAAATTTAAAATATTTTGAACGGTATCTGCATTACATTTTGCCGATTATTTCTCCTTACGTAGACAACTGGAATATATTGAATGAATTCAATATGGGTATCGGGGAAGAAGCGTTTGCAAAGAAAATGAGCGCAATTAAATTCCATGCCCGTGGGTATCACGTAGTCAAACAGTATTCGAAAGCACCGGTTTCTACGGCACATGCCTTTGGAGAGTATACGCCAAAACGGCATCATGATACTTTTGATAATAAGATGGCAGGGTATATGGATTGGGCTGTAAACGAATTTTTCTTCCATGCCATTCGCACGGGTGAGCTTGTGCTTCCGTTTATGGACGGAGAATATTGTCCGGAGGTAAAGGATAGTCTGGATTATTGGGCAATCAATATTTATACCCGAACGCTTTTGGATGCACGGAAAAGTGAGCCTTGGGGGTCACGCTATACCCATAAGCGTTTGGATATGGTAAGAACGGCATTTCACAATGAAATGTATCCGGAAATTATGATTTCTCAGCTTAATCGCATTAAGGATAAGCCCGTCATTATAACGGAAAACGGCTGCTGCTCTGATGATGACCGCTTCCGCATTGTGTATCTGGCGCTATATCTTAATGCCCTTCGCGAAGCTATGGATATGGGCGTGGATGTGCGCGGATATATGCATTGGTCAACGATGGATAATTATGAATGGAATTCTTTCATACCGCGTTTCGGTCTTGTGGATGTTGACTTTGAAACATTCAAGCGCACGCCAAAGTCCAGTGCATATTTCTATAAAGAAATTATTGAAAATAACGGGTTCACGCAGGAAATGCTACGAAAATATTTGACAGAATTACCTTCGCTTTCCAAATAAAAAAGACAATATTAAGTTTGTTTTTTACGCTTGACAAAATAACGCGACAGGTATATAATAGAGCACGTGAAAAAAATTTCATATTTCAGACAGCCAAAATCCCCTGCATGTGGATTTTGCTATGTTGTATAACGAAGGGCTGTAGCAAAACGATTTTTTAAATCGGGTTGACTACAGCCCCATATTTATTCAAATGTTTGTGATACGTTTAAAGCTGCGCGGCTTTAACAGTGTTTTTCATAAGCATAGCAATTGTCATAGGTCCTACGCCGCCCGGAACAGGCGTAATGGCGTAGGCTTTTTCCTTTACAGCTTCGAAATCCACATCGCCGCAAAGCTTGCCGTCAGCATTTCTGTTCATGCCAACGTCGATAACAACAGCCCCTTCTTTTACCATATCTGCTGTAATGAAATTCGCTTTCCCAACCGCCGCGACAAGTATGTCCGCACGGCGGCAAACCTCTGCCAGGTTTTTTGTGCGTGAATGACAGATGGTCACTGTGCCGTTTGCGTGGAGGAGCAGCATAGCTTGCGGTTTTCCCACGATGTTACTTCTGCCGACAACGACACATTCTTTTCCGGCGGGGTCAATCCCGCTTTCACGGATAAGCTCCATAACACCCGCAGGGGTGCAGGGAAGAAAGTCAAAATCGCCAATCATAATTTTACCAACATTTACGGGATGAAAAGCGTCAACGTCCTTTCGGGGATCAATTGCCAGAAGCACCCGTTCTTCCGAAATGTGCTTCGGAAGCGGCAATTGACAAAGAATACCGCTGATTTCCTTGCGGCAATTGAGCTTTTCAATCAGAGAAATCAGTTCTTCCTCTGTAGTTTCGGCAGCAAGTGCATGTTCTTCCGAGTAGATACCGATTTCGCCGCAAGCCTTTTTCTTTGAATTGACGTAAACGCGTGAAGCCGGGTCATCGCCGACAATGATAACAGCAAGACCGGGCATAATGCCTTTCTCTTTCAGTGCCGTCACCTCATCGCGAAGCTCGTTTTTTACGCGCTGGGATACTTCCTTTCCGTTTAACAGTTTCATTTTTTATACCCTCATTTCCTAATAATTTTTTTATTAAATCGCTTCGTCCCATTTTTATAAGACCATCTCTTGCTGCTTTTCGGTTTTCCGGCTTATAAAGTTGCAGAAGCGTTCTTTGCAGTCGTTTTTCCGATTCACTTCGCGGAACGTACACCGACTCTCCTGTAAGCGGATGAATACCGCTGTAAAACATAGCAGTAGAAAGTGTACCCGGTGTTGGATAAAAGTCCTGTACTTGCTCGGCGTGTATGCGGTTTTTTCGCATATATTCGGCAAGCTCTGCCGCGTCATCTATGGTACAGCCCGGATGGCTGGACATAAAATACGGAACAAGATACTGGTTTTCATTATGCTTTTGAAATTTATCGGCAAATGCACCGTAAACCTTGGCGGTTGGTTTGCCCATACATCGAAGCGTGTTTTCGGCAATATGTTCCGGCGCAACGCGAAGCTGACCGCTAATGTGATAGTTACATAAATCCGTAAAAAATGAATTGTTTTTTTCTTTTTGGAGGTAATCATACCGAATACCGGAACGGATAAACACCTTTTTAACGCCCGGTAATGCCCGAAGTGCCCTAAGCATTTTGAGATACTTTTCGTGTGAAATGCGCATGTTAGGGCAAGGGGTTGGGAAGAGGCATTGTCGGTTTTTGCATAATCCGCTTTTTAGCTGTTTGTCGCAGGCGGGTTGCATAAAATTTGCGGTAGGACCGCCGACGTCATGAATGTACCCTTTAAAATTCGGGTCTTTTATCATTATTTTGGCTTCCTGAAGTACAGATTCAATGCTTCGGCTTTGTACAATCCGTCCCTGATGAAATGCCAGGGAACAGAAGTTACAGCTTCCAAAGCATCCACGGTTTGCAGTAATGCTAAAAAGAATTTCATTTAATGCCGGAATTTCTTCCGTATAGGAAGGGTGTGCCGCCCGCATATAGGGAAGCGCATATACCTCGTCCAGTTCTTTTTCGGAAAGCGGCATACAGGGCGGGTTTTGTACAAGAAAGCGGTTGTCATGCTTTTGAACAAGTGTTTTCCCGTTTATCGGGTCTTGGTTTAGATATTGAAGTCTTGCGGCATCCGCATAGGCTTTTTTGTTTTCCGTAATTTCCGCAAAAGAGGGGAGATATACCGCGTCCTTCGGCGGGTCGTTCGTCACATACGCAGTCCCCGGAATCCACGTGATTTCCGAAATGGGGATACCACCGGCAAGCGCGTGGGCAGCCTCGGTGATTGGCTTCTCACCCATACCGTAAATTAAAAGCGGTGCGCGGCTGTCAAACAAAATACTTCTTCGCACCTTGTTATCCCAATAATCATAGTGGGCAAAGCGACGAACTTCACCCCTGCATCTGTTGTGACAGCTACGCGTCCTTCGGGCGTAACCAACGGTATC
>JAZROH010000109.1:0-26402 GCA_045648645.1 Clostridia bacterium
ACGCCGTTTTCCGGATCGCCTGCCGCAGCATCATATACATAGCCGCAGGGGCATACATACTTTTTCATGCTTTAAACCTCCTTTTATAAGACAAGTGACGGAGCTGTGTAAACTCTCGCGGCGAATTCGCTGTCCAGAGAATACAGACCCTTTGCATCACTGCCGAACAGTTCCATTTTCTTAATCATGTCATCCGCTGTTTTTTCTTCTTCGCACTGTTCTTTCACGAACCAATCCAAAAACTGCATGGTGCGGAAATCCTTTACGGAATATGCCGCATCGTATATGTTGTGAATCAGGCTTGTAACATACTGCTCATGCTCTAGCCCCATTTTCAGCGGGTCCATCAATGTTTCCAAAACTTTGTCAGGCTTTGCAACGGCTTCGAGCTGTACCTTTTCCCCGTTATTTTGCAGGTACTGCAGCATAAGCATGGCATGGTCGCGTTCTTCCTGTGCCTGTACCATATACCAGTTGGAAAAACCGTCAAGCCCCTGTTCGTCATAGTATATGGAAAAATCCAGATACAAATACGCCGAATATAATTCTTTGTTAATTTGTTCGTTCAATAATTCTCTGACTTTAGCGTCCAGCATAAAAAACACTCCTTTGGGTTAGCGCATTGAGCCGCTCATAATTTCCGATATTACGTCCAGAACCTTCTGGTGACAGCCGCCGCAGCCCGTAGAGCAATGCGTAATTTTTTGCACATCCTCAAAAGCGCTGAGCACGTCATCAAAATGCGTATTTTGTTGCATGGCATCCGAAATATCGAAATAGCTTACCTGCTTACAATTGCAAATCATATAATTTTCCACGAAAACACCCTCCGTATATGTCGATTAACCGAAGTATCTCTTAAGTAAGCCTTCGAAAGCCTTTCCGTGCCGAGCTTCGTCGCGCGCCATTTCATGCACCGTGTCATGAATAGCGTCGAGGTTCAGTTCCTTTGCGCGTTTTGCAAGCTCAAACTTACCGGCAGTAGCACCGTTTTCTGCATCTACACGCAGCTGGAGATTTTTCTTTGTGCTGTCGGTTACCACTTCGCCCAAAAGCTCTGCAAATTTTGCAGCATGCTCGGCTTCTTCATACGCTGCCTTTTCCCAGTACAGTCCGATTTCCGGATAGCCTTCGCGGTGTGCCACTCTCGCCATGGCAAGGTACATACCAACTTCTGTGCATTCACCCGTGAAGTTCATGCGAAGACCTTCAATGATTTCGGGATCTACGCCCTTGGCAACGCCGACAATGTGTTCTGCCGCCCATGTCTTTTCACCGGTCTGTTCTTCAAACTTGGATGCCGGAGCTTTGCACTGGGGGCAAGCCGCCGGGGCTTCATTTCCTTCGTGAACATAACCACAGATTGCGCATACATACTTTTTCATACTTCAAATACCTCCAAAAAATTTTTAATTATTTTTTATTAAACTCCCGTACAGGACGGGCATTTACCAAAGAATAAAAGGGCATGATTTTCAATTTCGCAGCCGCTCTCTGCCGCCGCTTTTTCATCCAGGTGCGGGGCGTAGGTCATCGGCAAATCCACCACCGCGCCGCAGCCTCTGCAGGCGAGATGGTAATGGGGGGTGGCACAGCCGTCAAACCGGTCGGCACTTTGTCCCACATCCAGCTTTAAAATGACACCCTCCGCTGCAAGACGCGAAAGATTCCGGTATACCGTACCAAGACTTACGTTCGGCATCTTTTCCCGCATGTGGGAGAAAACCCAGTCCGCGTCCGGATGGCAGGTGGTGCCCCGCAGGATTTCCAAAAGGAGCTCGCGCTGTCGACTTCGTTTCTGCATATGTGCACCTCCATATCAAAAATGATAACTATTACTGTTTTTATTATAAACAAGTGAAATGGGTTTGTCAAGTATTTTTTTAAAATTTTTTTATTTTTTACTTTTTTATCCGATTATAATTGACTACGTACCTTTATAAATGATATAATACATCCTTAAGGAGTGATTTGAATATGTCATTATTCGACAAGTGCGAGGCATTCACCCTCGCGCGCGATTTTCGCGAAAAAGGCATTTACCCCTACTTCCATTATTTAGAGTCCCGTCAGGACACCACCGTTATCATGGAAGGGGCGCGGCGGATTATGCTGGGCTCAAACAACTATCTGGGGCTTACGGTGCATCCCGAGGTTAAGGAAGCCGCTGTTCGGGCTGCGGAGGAATATGGCACCGGCTGCTCCGGCTCACGCTTTTTAAACGGTACATTAAAAATGCATCTGGAGCTGGAGGAAGCCCTCGCAAAATACATCGGCAAGGAAGCGGCGATGACGTTTTCCACAGGCTTTCAGTCAAATCTCGGCATTATCAGTGCAATTGCGGGCAGAAACGACTATATTCTCTGTGACCGCGAAAACCATGCCAGTATTTACGACGCTTGCCGCCTCAGCTATGCAACCTTAGTGCGGTATAAGCACAATGATATGGAAGACCTTGAAAAGCATCTTGCGGCGCTGCCGAAGGAAGCGGGCAAGCTTATCGTGACCGACGGTGTGTTCAGCATGAGCGGGGATATTTGCGACCTTCCCTCGATTGTGCGTCTTGCAAAGAAATACGACGCGGCTACCATGGTGGACGATGCCCACGGCTTTGGCGTTTTAGGGCGCGGCGGCAGAGGTACTGCCGACCACTTCGGACTGACGGATGCGGTGGACGTTATCATGGGCACCTTCTCCAAATCCCTTGCAAGCCTCGGCGGTTATATGGTTGCAAGCGAAAAAATTATTGACTATACACGGCATAATTCCCGCCCCTTTATCTTCAGCGCGTCCATTCCGCCTGCCCAATGCGCGGCGGCAAAGGCGGCACTTGCTGTGATTGAAAGAGAGCCGGAGCGTGTGGAGCGGCTTGCGGCGCTGGGTGCGTATATGCGTGCGGGGCTGAAAGCGCGCGGGCTGAAAATCAAAGAAGCCCAGACGCCGATTGTGCCGATTTATACATATGATATGGAAGCCACGCTTATTATCAATAAGAAGCTGTACGAGGCGGGCGTATTTGTAAATCCCGTCCTCCCGCCGGCAACGCCGCCGGGAGAATGTCTCCTGCGTACAAGTCTTATGGCAACTCATACGGAGGAACTTTTGGACGAAGCAATGGATATCATAAGGGATGTGGTTCTTTCCTATGAACAGTAAAAAATTACGTGCCAACCTACTGCTCCTTTTAACGGCGTTTATCTGGGGTATGGCGTTTGTGGCGCAAAGCCATGGCATGGAAAGCTGCGGGCCCTTCCTGTTTAACGGGGTGCGCAGTCTTATCGGCGGTACGGTGCTTTTACCGGTGATTGCCTTTTTGGATAAAAGCAATCCATCAAAAGCGCCCGTAAAATGGCCGCTTTTAGGCGGGCTTTGCTGCGGACTGGCACTCTTTATAGCCTCCTCCTTACAGCAAGTGGGCATCATGGATTCGGGGGCAGGAAAAGCAGGGTTTATCACGGCACTGTATGTGGTGCTTGTGCCGGTGCTTGGCGTTTTTTGGGGAAAGAAAACGACCTTTGTTTCGTGGCTGAGTACGGGAATCGCGCTTTTCGGCATGTTCCTTTTGTGCATGGACGGGGCATCCCTCACTCTCGCCCAAAGTGACCTTTTGCTTCTTTTGTGCGCGCTGGTATTTGCGGTACATATTCTGGTAATTGACCGGTTTGCCCCGCATGTGGATTGCGTGCGCATGGCATGCTTGCAATTTTATGTAAGCGGAATTCTTTCGCTTATAACGGCTTTGTTTATAGAAGAAATTCGTTTTATGGATATATGGTCGGCAATTGTGCCGATTTTATATACGGGCGTACTCTCAAGCGGTGTTGCTTACACGCTGCAAATTGTGGCACAAAAGGATACCGACCCTACGTCCGCGGCGCTGATTTGCAGCTTAGAGTCGGTTTTTGCCCTACTCGGCGGGTGGCTTTTGATGGGAGAGAGCTTCTCGCTTCGAGAGCTTATCGGCTGTGCGCTCACCTTCGGTGCCATTATTTTATCGCAGTTACCAATATTTCAACGTAGAAAGGTTTGATGAAGATGATTAGAATCGGTATATATGGCTACGGCAATCTCGGCCGTGGTGTGGAAAATGCTATAAGCCAGAATCCCGATATGGAGCTTGTGGGTATTTTCACCCGCAGGGACCCTTTAACAGTTCCCGCGAAAGCCCCCGTGTATCGGGCGGAGGATGCTCTTTCCATGCAGGATAAAATTGACGTTATGATTCTCTGCGGCGGCAGCGCAACGGATTTGCCGGTGCAAACGCCCGCCCTCGCAGAACATTTTAACGTAATAGACAGCTTTGATACCCACGCCAAAATCCCGACGCATTTTGATAACGTGGATGCCACGGCGAAAAAGGGCGGCAAGGTAGGGATTATTTCCGTGGGCTGGGACCCGGGGCTGTTCTCCTTGAATCGTTTATATGCAGGCGCTGTCCTCCCCGAGGGAAAAGACTATACCTTCTGGGGTAAGGGCGTAAGGGCGTAAGCCAGGGGCACAGCGATGCCATTCGCAGAATTGAAGGCGTTGCAGATGCCCGACAGTATACTGTGCCCGTGCCTGCAGCACTGGAAGCGGTACGGCGCGGCGACATGCCGGAACTTTCTACCCGCGAAAAGCATACCCGCGAATGCTTCGTGGTAGCAGAGGAAGGGGCGGACAAAGCCCGTATCGAAAAGGAAATCTGCGAAATGCCGAACTATTTTGCCGATTATGATACCACCGTGCACTTTATTTCCGCGGAAGAACTGAAAGAAAACCATGGCGGGTTGCCCCATGGCGGTGTAGTCCTCCGTACTGGCACTACCGGCGACGGCTCCCGTCACACCATAGAATATGCTTTGCAACTCGAATCTAACCCCGCTTTTACCTCTTCCGTGCTCTGTGCCTATGCCCGTGCGGCGTACAGAATGCAGAAGGAAGGCATGACAGGCTGCAAAACTGTTTTTGACGTTCCGCCCGCATACCTCAGCCCTGAGGACGGCGCGACACTTCGGAAGCACCTTTTATAATCGTTTGTAAAAAATCTCCGTGTATGTTGACACGGAGATTTTTTATTGATTATAATTGTAATATAAAGTTTTCTAAGGAGATGTTTTTATGAAGTACACCGGAGAATTCACAAAAGAAATATCTTTTCCGCTGGGAGGAATCGGAACGGGCTGTGTTGGGCTTGGCGGAGATGGGCGGCTTATCGATTGGGAAATTTTCAACCGTCCCGCGAAAGGCAATCCCAACGGATATTCGCATTTTGCCGTGCGGGCTTTGCAAGGAGAAAAAATTACAGCCGCCGTTTTAAACGGGGACATTCTGGACGGCTATATGGGGCAGTATAGAAAGAAAACCTTTGACGGCTACGGCTTTGGCCCGAGCGGGAGAACGATGTGCGGGTTCCCGCATTTTGAAAATGTGGAATTTGACGGAGCGCTCCCTATGGCAAAACTTACATTTCGGGATAGAATGTTTCCGGGCGAAATAACGATGACAGCCTTTAATCCTTTTATTCCGCTGGATGCCAAAAATTCAAGTATTCCCGCCGCATTTTTTGAAATAGAAGTGCAAAACATCACCGAGGAAACGATTAAATATCAAATTGCATTTTCTGTTGCCAATCCATTTGAAAAATCCGTAAATAAACCCGTGGACCGGCCTTCTTTTTCGGCGCTGCATTTTACGCAAAACGGCGTCGAAAAAGAAGACGCTTTGTACGGGGATTTGACCATTGCGACCGATTGTGCCACCTGCTACAGACAAACATACTGGTATCGCGGGGCATGGCGGGATGGGATTGTATCATTTTGGAACGATTTTTCAGGCGAGAAAATTATAAAAGACAGACAGTATAACACCGAGGGCAGATGTGACACAGGTACAATCATTGCAGAGATTGCGGTACAGCCAAACGAAAAAAAGAAGGTTAAATTTATTTTGGCGTGGAACATACCCAATACGTATAATTACTGGGACAAAACCATTACACCTGCGCTTCGTAAGCCATGGAAAAATTACTATGCCACCATTTTTGAGGATTCCGTGCATACGGCGATGTATGCCCTTTCAAATTGGGACGATTTATACAGCCGTACTTTAAAATTTAAAAAGGCTTTACATGAAACAACAATGCCGAAAGCGGTGATAGATGCCGCATCCGCCAATCTTTCTGTACTAAAATCACCAACTGTATTACGTTTGGAAGATGGTTCATTTTACGGATGGGAGGGTGTGCATGAATTAGAGGGGTCCTGCGAAGGGACGTGTCAGCATGTATGGAATTATGCATATGCCATGTGTTTTTTATTTCCGGAATTGGAGCGTTCGATACGGGACATGGAGTTTCGCTACAGCACGGATGAAGACGGCAGAATGGGCTTTAGAATCATGTTGCCGCTCGGAAGAGAAATGACAGGGCGTCGCGCATGCGTGGACGGGCAGATGGGTGCTGTTTTAAAGTGCTATCGGGAATGGAAAATTTCCGGAGATACAAAGTGGCTGCGGGACAGATGGGACACAATCCAAAAAGTTTTGGAATATGCTTGGGATGAGAGAAATCCCGATTGCTGGGACAGAGATAAAGACGGTGTTCTGGAGGGAAGACAGCATCATACGCTGGATATGGAATTATTCGGCCCGTCCGCCTGGCTTGAGGGCATGTATCTTGCGGCGCTTAAAGCCGCAGCCGAAATGGCGGCGTTTTTGGGAGATACAGAGAAAGAAAAGGAATACGGGGCACTGTTTGCCCGCGGATACAAATGGACAAAGGAAAACTTATTTAACGGCAAATACTTCATTCAAAAAACAGATATAAAGGATAAGGCAACGGTTGAAAAATTTGATGCTACGGACACATATTGGAATGAGGAGGCGCAAGAGATAAAGTATCAGATTGGTGACGGCTGTGCCATCGACCAGCTTCTTGCCCAGTGGCATGCGGATATTCTTGGTCTGGGTGCGATTTTTGATGCGAAACAGGTACAGAAAGCACTTGAGGAAATGCTAAAGAATAATTATAAGGCATCCATGCGTGATTTTGCAAATCCATGGAGGATTTTTTCTGTCAATGACGAAGCGGGGACGGTTATATGTACGTATCCCGACGGCACGGAAAAACCGACGATTCCCATACCGTACTGCGAGGAAACCATGACGGGCTTCGAATATGCATTTGCGGGCATTTTGTGCGCGCAAGGGAAGACGGAAGAGGGGTTTCGGGTTGTGAAAGCTATACGGGACAGATTTGACGGCAAAAAGCGCAATCCATGGAATGAATTTGAATGCGGAAGTAATTATGCCCGTTCGATGGCAAGCTACGCCCTCATTCCCATCCTCAGCGGGTTTGAATTTGATATGCCCGCGAAGCATATAGGTTTTAATCCGTACAAATCGGGGGTATTTGCATGCGTTTGGAGTGTAGAGGATGCCTGGGGCATTTTTGAAGTAGAGGATGCGTCGGCAAAAATCACCGTTTATGAAGGGGAAATCTGCTTAAAGTCTTTGGGAGTGAAATTTTGCGAACATGTTTCCGAAGTAAAAGCAGATGGCGTGCCGACGGATTTTGTGTTTGAAAACGGGAAAATATATTTCAAAGAAACAAACATTCGTACTTGTATGGAGATTATAATATGAAGCATCTTACAATCACCACAGCCGAAATTGCAAAAATATGCGGCGTTTCACAGGGGACGGTGGACCGCGCACTCAATCACAGACCGGACATCAAGGCGGAAACCAAAGAAAAGATTATCCGCGTGGCGAAAAAATACGGGTACCGTGAATTTGTAGGCACGGAGAAGGAGAATATTACAGGGCAAATCGGAGTCATAATATTTGATTTAAATAATGAATATTTTGCAGAGCTTGTTACGGAGCTGGAATATGCATTGCGAAAAGAAAATCTTGGCACCATTATCATGATGAGCCACTATGATAAGCAGTACGAAATAGAATGTATTCGTAATTTATATAATATGGGCGTAAAAGGCATTATTTTATGCTCGGTAAACTGCGGAGAGGATTTTGAAAATTATCTGCGGCTTTTTGACATCCCCATTGTGGCGGTAGGAAATCAGGTCGCTTCCCTTCCGTATGTGGGCATAGACGATTTTGGAGCAATGCGGGAAATGACCCTTGCGGTATTGGAAGAAAACCCGCAGAATTTAATTTATTTTTCGCCTGCGCTGGGGTATGCCGACGCGTATGCGCAAAGGCGAAGATATGAAGGCTTTTTAAGCGCGGCGGGCGGAAGACAATATAGTGTCATTACAGACCTTACAGAGATAAAGCAAAAGTATGAAGAAAAAACAATAATTCTATGCTCCAATGATTATTACGCGCTTAAGGTATACTTTAAAGGCTGCAATGCTAAAATTACAGGCTTTGATAATATTCGCATCGTACAGCAATATAAAATCGGCATTGATTCCGTAGGCTACGCTATGGCAGAAATTGCAAAAGAGGCAATTCAAAGTATAAAAACCAACCGCAAAGAGGACGTCATTATCAGGCATACCCTTGTGAAAAATTCTGTTTCTTAGCATTCCTTCTGTAAAATAAACAGATTTTTCTGTTGACTTTACAGGGAAGATATGGTATACTTTAGTAAAATAATTTATGTGGAGGGTTTTAAAATGGAACATATTAAGACGATTGTAACACGTAACCTTTGTGAAAGTGCAAAGAACGGCGGTTGCGGCGAATGCCAGACCTCTTGCCAGTCTGCATGTAAGACCAGCTGCGGTATTGCAAATCAGCAGTGCGAAAACGAAAGCAAGTAATTGCAGAATCAAAATGCCGCCCAGTCGGGCGGCGTTTTTGTTGTGAGGGATTTTAAATGATACATCAGTATAAATTAGGAAACTACAATATTGTGCTGGACGTAGCCTCGGGCGCGGTGCATGCGGTGGACGAGGTGGCGTATGACGCGATTGCCCTTTATGAAACGATGGAAAAGGAAGCCGTAATCCGCACATTGGAAGAAAAATATGCGGGGAAAAACGGCATTACAAAAGAGGACATTTTGGAATGCTATGACCAGATTACCGCCCTTCGAAATGAAGGACGGCTTTTTGCCGAGGATACCTTTCGGGATAAGGCGGGCGTGTTAAAAGAAAAAACGGCGGGTGTTATTAAGGCGCTGTGCCTGCATATTGCCCACACCTGCAATTTAAACTGCGCCTACTGCTTTGCAAGCCAGGGCAATTACCATGGCGAGCGGAGCGTTATGTCCTTTGAGGTAGGGAAACGTGCCCTTGATTTTCTTGTGGAAAATTCGGGCACGCGCCGAAATCTTGAGGTGGACTTTTTCGGCGGCGAGCCGCTTATGAATTTCGATGTGGTTAAAAAGCTTGTGGAATATGCCCGCAGCATCGAAAAGGAAAAAAATAAAAATTTCCGTTTCACACTTACTACTAACGGACTTTTGATTGATGACGATGTGATTGATTTTGCCAATCGGGAAATGAGCAATGTGGTGCTGAGTCTGGACGGGCGGAAGGAAGTGCATGACCGCTATCGCGTAGACTATGCCGGAAACGGAAGCTGGGAGCGCATTGTACCGAAGTTTCAAAAGCTCGTGAAGGCACGCGGCGGGAAAAACTACTATATGCGCGGCACCTTCACCCATGAAAATCCGGACTTTTTAAAGGATATCGAAACCATGCTGGACCTCGGGTTTACGGAGCTTAGCATGGAGCCGGTGGTATGTGCCGAAGGCGATGCGGCGGCACTTACGGAAGACGATTTGCCCGTTGTTTTGGAGCAATATGAAAAGCTTGCAGAGCTCATGCTTGCGCGCGACAGAGAAGGAAAGCCGTTTACCTTCTATCACTATATGATTGACCTTGCAGGCGGCCCGTGTATTTATAAGCGTATTTCGGGCTGCGGCTCTGGTACGGAATATATGGCGGTAACGCCTTGGGGAGATTTGTACCCCTGCCACCAGTTTGTGGGCGAGGAAAAATTCCGCCTTGGGGATATTTGGAAGGGCGTAACGAATACGGAAATACAAAACAGCTTTGCCGAATGCAATGTGTACGCCCGTCCCGAATGTGCCGATTGCTGGGCGCGCCTTTATTGCTCGGGCGGCTGTGCGGCGAACGCATACCATGCAACCGGGTCTGTCAAAGGTGTTTACAAATACGGCTGCGAGCTTTTTAAAAAGCGCATGGAATGTGCGATTATGGTAGCGGTGGACAGAGCATTGCGAGAGGAATAAAATGAACACGCCCATTTGTGATTTTGTAAAAAAATACATAGAGAGTGCCCCGCTTCGTCTGCATATGCCGGGGCACAAAGGGCTTTATGGCTTTAGCGGGGACATTACGGAGATTGACGGCGCGGACAGCTTATACGAAGCCCGGGGGATTATACGGGAGAGCGAGAAAAATGCGGGCGCACTTTTCGGAGCGGAAACGTTTTATTCTGCCGAAGGCGCGTCCCAATGCATTCGCGCTATGGTATACCTTGCTTGTCTGCATGCGGCGGAGAACGGGAAAAAGCCCCGTATTCTTGCAGGGCGAAATGTACATAAAACCTTTGTCAGTGCTGCCGCCCTTCTAGATTTTGAGATAGCGTGGCTGTATGGAGAGGATGGGGCGTATTTGTCCTGCAAAATCGATGTAGCCCGTCTGGAAACGGCAATTTTGCGGGAAAAGCCGACTGCCGTGTACGTAACAAGTCCCGATTATTTGGGAAACACCTTGGATATTCCCGCGCTTTCGGCGGTTTGCAGGCGGCATGGGGTGCTTCTCCTTGTGGATAATGCCCACGGCGCATACCGGAAATTTCTTCCCGTGTCCCGCCATCCTATAGACGGGGGTGCGGACATATGCTGCGACTCTGCCCATAAAACGCTGCCCGTTCTCACGGGCGGGGCGTATCTGCATGTTTCCCTGAAGACTTCGCCGCTGTTTGCCCGCGAGGCGAAGGCGGCACTGGCACTTTTTGGCTCTACAAGCCCGTCCTATTTAATTTTAGAAGCACTGGATAGAGCAAATCCCCTTTTGGAAAAATATGCCGCTATACTTTCACCGTTTATCCGCGAGGTGGAGGCGGTGAGAGAACGCCTTTCGGATGCGGGCTATATCTTTTTGGGGGACGAGGAAACAAAGCTGACAATTCATGCGAAGAAATATGGTTATACGGGCACAGAGCTTGCCCGTATTCTTAAAGAACACAACTGCCACGCCGAATTTGCCGACCCGGATTTTCTGGTGCTGATGACTACGCCCGAAACGGGCAAAGAAGGGCTTTCCCGCCTTGCGGAGGTTTTATTGTCCGTGCCGAAAAAGGCGGAAATTACAGAGAAGCCTCCAAAATGCAAAGAGGCGGTGCGCGTGATGCCGCCGCGAAAGGCGCTGTTTGCACCGCGGGAGAAAGTATCCTGCGCGGAAAGCGCGGGACGGATTTTGGCGACTGAAAATGTGGGCTGTCCGCCGGCAGTGCCGATTCTGGCGGCAGGCGAGCGGATTGATGCCGCGGCGGTAGAAGCCTTTTCGTATTACGGCATCCGGCATTGCTTTGTGGTGAAAGAATAGGTTTTAATAAAAGTTTTTTAAAAGTAGTTGACAAAACAAATTTTATTTTATATAATATAGAAAAAGGCAAGACCTCAAATGGTTATGCCACGAAATAATTATTTAGAAAATAACGCATTCACTTGGCGGTGGGCGTTATTTTTTTATGGTTATTGCTAAGGAAAGCAACAAAATTATCATAAAAGAAATTATGTAATTTTCATCCATAAGCTATCACCTCCTTTCGGGGAGATGATGGCATAACCGCCCAGCTTTTACACTGTTTTAGGTCTTACCTTTATGTCAGATTTCTCTGACGAGCATATTATACAACATGTTTAATTATATTTCAACATCTTTTTATAAAAACTTTTTATTGTAAACCAACACGGCAAAGATTTTAATTAAAAAATCCGGTGCGGCAAATAGCGAAAACAAATATTTCGGAAAAAGGTATTTTTTAGAAAAATGCGCAATTTTTTATTTACCTCTTTACTTTTTTAGCGTGATGTATTATAATAATGGTATTATAAACAAAAGGAGAAATAGTATGGAAATTTCATCGTTACAAAAAGCCAGATATGCATACAGCCCGAAGCTGCCGCAAATGCTGCGAGGCGGTATTGCTGAAATCAGCGTTTCGGAAGGTGCAGAAACAAAAAGCGTTGCCGATTGCGAAAAAATTCAGGCACTTTTCCCGAATACCTACGGA
The DNA here is from genome assembly GCA_045648645.1 of Clostridia bacterium. Classification (GTDB taxonomy): domain Bacteria; phylum Bacillota; class Clostridia; order UMGS1883; family UMGS1540; genus SIG447. The sequence goes on from JAZROH010000109.1 coordinate 12,223, forward strand.
AAAAAGGAAATTGTTTTCCAGAAGGGACAGAACACTTCCGAAGCGAAAAAGCAGGTCGTAGGCGTTATTCTTTCCGGCGGACAGGCACCGGGCGGACATAACGTTATCTGCGGATTGTATGACGCCTTAAAGTCCACAAACCCTGAAAATGTACTTTACGGCTTCAAGGGCGGTCCCAGCGGTCTTTTGGAAGACAATTATATCATTTTCGATGACGAATACATTGATAAGTACAGAAACACAGGCGGATTTGATATTATCGGTTCGGGCAGAACAAAGCTTGAAACCAACGAACAGTTTGCCGTTGTTGCAGAAGTTTGCAAAAAGCACGGCATTACCGCAGTTGTCATCATCGGTGGTGACGATTCTAACACAAACGCAGCCGTTTTGGCAGAATACTTTGCTGCTAACAATACCGGCGTGCAGGTAATCGGTTGCCCGAAGACGATTGACGGTGACCTTAAGAACGAAGATATTGAATGCTCCTTCGGCTTCGATACGGCTACTAAGACATACAGCGAGCTTATCGGTAACATCGAAAGAGATGCAAACTCCGCGAAAAAGTATTGGCACTTCGTAAAGGTTATGGGTCGCTCCGCTTCCCATGTAGCCCTTGAATGTGCACTGGAAACACAGCCGAACATCTGCCTCATTTCCGAGGAAGTAGCCGCAAAGAAAATGTCCCTTTCCCAGATTGCGGATTATATTGCCGATTCCGTGGCAAACAGAGCCGCTCGCGGCATGAATTTCGGTGTTGCAATTATTCCCGAGGGCGTTGTAGAATTCGTACCCGAATTTGCAGTGCTCATTGCTGAAATCAACGAGCTTCTCGCCGGCAGCCGTGCAGATGAATTTAATGCACTCCCCACCTGGGCAGATAAGTATGCATTTATCGAAAAAGGCTTAACCGCCGCATCTATGGAAGTTTTCGCAATTTTGCCGCAGGGCATTCAGCAGCAGTTGTTCTTAGAACGTGACCCCCACGGCAACGTGCAGGTTTCCCTGATTGAGTCGGAAAAGCTGTTCTCCGCACTTGTTGCAGATAAGCTTGCCGCTCGCAAAAAAGCAGGCACATACAGCGGAAAATTTGCTCCTCTTCATCACTTCCTGGGCTATGAAGGCAGATGCGCATTTCCCTCGAACTTTGACGCTGACTATTGCTATTCCTTGGGCTACAACGCATTCATGCTGATTCAGTATGGCTATAACGGATACCTTTCTAAGATTTCCAATCTGTCAAAGCCCGCTACCGAATGGGTTGCAGGCGGTATGCCGATTACCAAAATGATGAACATCGAAAGAAGACACGGTGAGGATAAGCCTGTTATCAAGAAGGCGCTCGTAGAGCTTGACGGCAAACCCTTTAAGTTCTTTGAAGCCAACAGAGAAACATGGGCAGTTGAAACCTCGTATGTATATCCCGGTGCAATTCAGTACTACGGGCCCGCAGAGGTTTGCGACCTCACAACCAGAACACTCGCTCTGGAAAAAGCATAATAAAATATAGCAAAAGGCTGCGTCAAAACGCTTTTGAAAAGCGAATGGCGCAGCCTTTTTCATTATTTAGTAATAAAATGCGCTTTTTATTAAAATAACCTTGACAATTTACAAAAAAACCATTACAATATAATGAGGTGGACTTGTGCCCACTATCAAAAGCAGTACATAGAAAAAATTTTAAGGAGGTGGTAGCTTTATGGCACAAATACTCATTGGCCTCGCCATCGGTCTTGTTTTGGCAGTCGTAGCGGCTTTGGTTGCTTTTAAACTCGGCATTTCCCATCGCAAGAAAATTGCGGAAGCGGAAATCGGCAGTGCAGAAGAAAAGGCAAAGCGTATTATAGCGGATGCGCAAAAAGCGGCAGAAGGCAAAAAACGTGAAGCGTTGGTAGAAGCCAAGGAAGAAATTCACAAAAATCGCGTAGAATATGAAAAAGAAGTACGCGAACGCAGAAATGAAATTAATCGTCAGGAACGCCGTATCCAGCAAAAGGAAGAAACACTGGACAAGAAGACGGAGGCTCTTGAACAAAAGGAAGAACAGCTCGCAAAGAAAAACAAAGAGCTGGACGGGCAGAAAGAAGAAGTTAAGAAGCTGAAAGAAACCCAAATCGAACTGCTTGAAAAAATTTCCGGGCTTACCGCAGAGGAAGCCAAAGAATATCTCTTGAAGAACATCGAGAGTGAGGTTCGTCACGAAACTGCAATGCTGATTAAAGAAATCGAAACGCAGGCAAAAGAAGAGGCGGACAAACGCGCAAAGAACATTCTGGGTCTTGCAATCCAGAAATGCGCCGCAGACCATGTGGCAGAAACAACCGTATCGGTGGTACCGCTACCCAGTGAGGACATGAAGGGACGAATTATCGGGCGCGAAGGTAGAAACATCCGCACCCTGGAAACCCTGACGGGTATAGATTTGATTATCGACGATACGCCGGAGGCCGTTATCCTTTCCGGCTTTGACCCTATAAGACGCGAAGTTGCACGCGTTGCGCTTGAAAAGCTGATTGTTGACGGACGGATTCATCCCGCCCGTATCGAAGAAATGGTTGATCGCGCCAAGAAGGAAGTTGACGCTACAATTAAACAGGAAGGCGAACAGGCTACCTTTGAAACAGGGGTACACGGCTTGCATCCTGAAATTATTAAGCTTTTAGGTAAGCTGCATTTCCGTACAAGCTACGGGCAGAATGTACTAAAGCATTCTATCGAGGTGTCCCACCTTTCCGGGCTTCTTGCCGGCGAGCTGGGCGCGGACGTAATGCTTGCAAAACGTGCAGGTCTTCTGCATGACATTGGTAAGGCTGTTGACCACGAAACCGAGGGTACCCACGTTACCATCGGTGTGGACCTTGCCAAAAAGTACAAGGAAAATCAGGAAGTTATTCACGCTATCCATGCCCATCACGGCGATATTGAGGCGACGACGCTGGTCGCTTCCATCGTCCAGGCGGCAGACGCTATCAGCGCAGCTCGTCCGGGCGCACGGCGCGAAAACATCGAAACCTATATCAAACGCCTTGAAAAGCTTGAAGAAATCGCCGATTCCTTTAAGGGCGTTGATAAGTCGTATGCCATTCAGGCAGGTCGCGAAATCCGCATTATGGTAAAGCCCGATGCGGTCAATGATGATGATGCCGTAATCTTGGCACGGGATATTGTAAAACGCATCGAAAGCGAACTCCAGTATCCAGGTCAGATTAAGGTAAATGTTATCCGCGAAACCCGCGCGGTGGATTACGCAAAATAAGAATAAAACAAATGCACCTCGTTCTGATAAATGGGGTGCATTTTCACGTTTGTGTTCTTTCAATAAATTAGGTATTGCAAAACGCAAAAAAATAGTATATAATAGAAAAGAAGTAAAAGGGAAAAGAAGGTTCTGTAAATGGCAGAGAAAATTTGGCTTTCTTCGCCGACAATGCACGGCGAGGAACAGCAGTTCGTACAAGAAGCCTTTGACACCAATTGGGTTGCACCTCTGGGAAAAAACGTAACGGAATTTGAAAATGAGATTGCCCGCTATGTGGGCTGCCGCGCTGCCGCCGCGATGACGGCGGGAACACATGCCCTACATATGGCAGTAAAACTTGCAGGCGTAGGCAGAGGGGACGTGGTGCTTTGCTCCGACCTTACCTTCGCCGCCACCGTCAACCCCGTAAGCTACGAGGGCGGCACGCAGGTGTTTGTGGATGCCGAGCGGGAAACGTGGAATATGGACCCTGTCGCGCTCCGCAAAGCGCTTGAAAAATATAAAGGAAAAGCCCGCGCGGTTATTGTTGCCAATCTGTACGGCACGCCCGCTCGGCTTGACGAAATTGCCGCACTTTGTGACGAGTACGGCGTCGTTCTCATTGAGGATGCGGCAGAATCCCTGTCGGCAACCTATAAAGGCAGACAAACCGGAACCTTTGGAAAATATAATGCCATCAGCTTTAACGGCAATAAAATTATAACCACCTCCGGCGGCGGTATGTTCCTTTCGGACGACGAGGCGGCGGTGCAAAAAGTCCGTTTTTATTCTACACAGGCGCGGGACGACGCGCCCCACTATCAGCATAGCCACATCGGCTATAACTATCGTATGAGCAATGTCGTTGCCGGAATCGGCCGCGGACAGCTTTTGCATCTTGAAGAACATAAAGCACGAAAAACAGAAATTTATATGCGATATAAGGAAGCTTTTGCGGATTTGCCTCTGGAGATGAATCCGTATTTGCCATGCTCCGAGCCGAACTTCTGGCTCAGCTGCATTCTGCTTTCGCCCCGCGCGAAGGTGACGCCCGAGGAAATCCGGCTCGCCCTTGCCGCGGAAAATATCGAGGCAAGACCTATCTGGAAGCCTATGCACCTTCAGCCCGTCTTTGCGGAAAATGACTTCGTCACCGCCGCAGGCGAGGATGTGGGCGCAGACATTTTCGCCCGCGGCCTCTGCCTCCCCTCAGACATAAAAATGACCGCCGCACAGCAGGATAAGGTAATCAGGATTATAAAGGAGATGCTTTTGTAGCATTCTTAAAATTTCACGTGGATTATAGGAGGCGTACCTTGCACAAGAAAATTTGTTATGTTACAACAATCCCCGGAACAATGCGAGCTTTTTTTGTGACACAATTACAACATTTAGATGCATGCGGATATGAAGTATGCGCGATATGTTCTCCAGATGATATAATTACACCGGAATTAAAAAAGAAAGTCAGAGTCATTTCTGTTCCTATATCCCGCGGGATTGCAATCAAAGGGCTGAAAAAGACAATTGATACATTAACAGATGTTTTCAAACGGGAAAAGTTTGATTTGGTACAATATTCTACGCCAAATGCGGCTTTTTGTAGTGCAATCGCAGCAAAACGTGCGGGAATAAAAATAAGGAATTATCACCTGATGGGATTCCGATATCTGGGTTTTACAGGTGTAAAAAAGTTGATTTTTAAAGCATTGGAGAAGGTTACATGCCATTTTTCCACGCATATTGAATGCATAACGCCTTCCAATATGGAAATGGGGATTCGCGAGAGGGTTTTTCCAAAAGAAAAAGTGTGTATTGTTGGAAACGGAAGTACCGGAGGAATAGATACAAAGCGGTTTGACTATGAAAGAAGAAACGAGTGGCGCAAGGCGGTACGTGAAGAATTAGGATACAGTGAGGCGGATTTTGTTTTTGGGTTCGTAGGTCGAATTACGAGAGATAAGGGAATCAACGAATTATTAGAAGCCTTTGCCGGCATAAAAGAAAATTGCAAGTTGCTATTTATTGGTACAGCTGAGGGGCTTGACACGTTAGATAAAAAATTATATGCAGAAGCACAGGAAGATACACGTATTCAGTTTCATAGCAGGGTGAAGGACGTTGAAAAATATTATGCGGCACTGGATGTCTTGCTCCTTCCCAGCTGGAGAGAAGGCTTCGGTATGGTAATTGCAGAAGCGGCTGCAATGGGAACGCCGGCAATTGTGAGTCGAATTCCGGGACCGATTGATGTTATTTCCGATGGCGAAACGGCTCTTACAGTAAATGTGAAGGATGCGGCGGATTTAAAAGAAAAAATGGAAATGCTTTTACAGGACAGCGCACTTCGGGAAAAATTGGGCAAAAATGGAGTGTCATTTATTCGAGAAAAATTTGACAGTCAATATTTACTGCAAAAAATAGCAGAAAGAAAGGAAGAACTCTTATCCGTGAATTAAAGATATTGGTTATTACTGATGTGCTGTGGAGAAATGATAATGGAGTGGGAAATTCCTATTCCAATATTTTCGGCGGCATGGAGAATATTCGAATAGCGCATATTTGCTGTCAACAGGGAACTTCGGACAATGATGTGACGGAACAATGTTTTCAAATTTCAGAGGGTAGCCTTTTGCGGAATTTGAGAAACCCCCATATTCCATCAGGGAGAGTGGAAACAAACATAGAGGGGGCTTCCGGTGGAAAAGAAAACCGGTGGCTTCGCTTTGTAAAGAGAAATCGTTGGCAAATTTTCTTTTGGGCAAGAAATATCATTTGGAAGGTTGGACGATGGAAGAATCAGGAGCTTCGAGCGTTTATAGACGAGTTTGCACCGGATTTGGTTTTTGGACAGTTACAAGGCACACTTTACCTAAATGACATTATTTCGTATGTACATACGTATACCCAAAAGCCGCTTATGCTTTATGCGTGGGATGATATATATTCCTTGAAGCAGTTTCGTTTGTCTCCGCTTTATTGGATAGCGAGATTCGCGCAACGGCGTTCGGTACGAAGCCTTGTGAAAAAGTGCCGTGTTTTATATACGATTGCGGAAGAACAGAAAAAAGAATATGCAAAAACGCTGCATGCAAACACGAAGCTTTTATATAAAGGGATGGATTTTTCCGCGGAGTACGTGTCCAAACAAATGCAGAATCCTCTCCAAATGTTATATACCGGAAATCTCTACGCAGGAAGATATGCGACCTTGCGGGAGTTATGTATATACTTAAAAGAAATAAACGGAGATGCCCCTAAAATTCAATTGGGTATTTATTCCGCAACACCTCTTTCGGACAAGGAAATTCAGGAAATTTCTATTGCTGATACATCCTATTTTGGAGGAAAAATTACGGAAACAGAAGTTCAAAAATTGCAGACAGAAGCTAATATTCTTTTGCACATTGAGCCGATGAGCCTAAAAGGAAGCCTTGCTTGTCGTTTATCTTTTTCGACAAAGCTTGTAGACTACTTCCATAAAGGGAAATGTATATTTGCCGTGGGAAGCCCGCGGTGCGCTTCCATGCAGTATTTAAAAAGATATGATGCGGCACTTGCGGCAATGGATATAAAAGATATGAAACGGCAGATAGACAAGCTTCTTGGGGACGATACGCTAACAGAACAATATGCTGAAAAGGCTTGGCTGTGCGGTGCAAAAAATCATAAAATTCAAGAAATTCAAAAGAATTTACGGAAAGATTTTGAGGAAGCGATTTATGAAGGTTGTACAGATTAACCCGGTTTGCACGGGAAGCACGGGGAAAATAGCAGTAGAAATCAGCAAGCTTCTCGATGCAAACGGCATTGCAAATTACATATTTTATACTTCCGGAAAATCCGATTTTAAAAATGCCCGAAAATATGCAACTGACCTTGAAATTAAAATAAATGCACTTTGGGCAAAAATTCGGGGGAATTACGGCTTTAATTCGAAAGCCATGACAAAACGTTTGATTTGTGAATTGGAAAAAATCAAGCCGGATGTCATTCAGCTCCATAATTTGCATGGGCATAATGTAAATCTGGAAATGCTCTTTCAATATTTGAAAAAAGCGGATGTGAAAATTTTCTGGACATTTCATGATTGCTGGAGCTTTACGGGATATTGTACATACTTCGACTATGCCAAATGCGAAAAGTGGAAGCAAGGATGTCAATGTTGCAAGCAAAAAAAGGCATTTAGTTGGATTTTTGATAGAAGCAAGACCTTGTACCAAAAGAAAAAGCTTCTTTTCGAAGGAATTAAAGACCTAACGATTATAACCCCTTCAGCGTGGCTTGCGAATTTGGCAAAGAAATCCTTTTTTGGGGAATATCCGGTTAGGGTCATACCGAACGGCATTGATTTAGAAATTTTCAGGCCCACGGAAAGCAATTTTAGAGAAAAATACAAATTGCAGAATAAAAAAATATGGCTTGGGGTTGCTATGGGGTTTGAAAAAAGAAAAGGTTTTTCTTATTTTCTGGAACTAGCAAAGCAAATCGATGAAGGTACGTGCCTTGTGATGGTGGGCATAACAAAAGAGCAGATTGCCATTTTGCCATCAAATGTTATCGGGATAGAACGAACGGCAAATCAAAAGGAACTTGCAGAGATTTATTCGGCAGCAGATGTATTTGTAAACTGCACGTTAGAAGAAGTTTTGGGGATGGTAAATATCGAAGCGCTTGCTTGCGGGACACCGGTGATTACATTTGATACGGGAGGCAGTCCGGAATGCGTCGATGAAACGTGTGGTATTGTGGTACCGCAAGGGGATGTTTTGGCATTGAAAGTGGCTGCCGAAGGACTGGACAGGGCGGCGCTCAAAGATGCCTGCCGGCGAAGAGCAGAAAAGCTATATGATGCAAAACAACGGTTTGAAGATTACGTGAATTTATATAAAGGGTGAACAGTACGAAATGACTATATATTGGACACTGCTGGTTTTTAGCTGTCTCTTTTATCCTGTTTGTACAATTACATATAATAGGTGGCATAAGTTTGGGGATTTTTGCCCGGTTGAAAACAAGAATATTAAGGCATATTTTATATGCGTTTCTATTTTTATGATTGCGATTATCGGGCTTCGCAGCGTTACGGTAGGAATAGATTCGTGGAATTATTTCTTTATGTTTTCAGATGTGAGATACGAAGGAATTTCTTATGCTTTCGATCCAAAGTTGGAACTTGAGAGGGGATATGTGCTTTTTGAAATATTGGCACACAAAGCCCATATGGGCTTTGCTGGATTTAATCTTGTGTATGCCATATTTAATGTGTCGGTAATTTCCTATTTGATATATAAAAAATCTCCTATGCCGTGGCTTAGTTATTTCCTGTACATGTGCTTTAGCTTCTTCGTGTTAGAGCTTACGATGATGCGGCAAACACTTGCCATATCCATAGTGTTGCTTGCAGTTTTGACGGATAAAAATGAAACATTTATGGATTTTTTGAAATTTGTGCTATGGATATTTGTGGCATATATGTTTCATGCGTCTGCAATCGTTGCTTTGCCGCTTTGGTTTTTGCGCAAGCTTCCGTATAACAATACGGCTGTTTTTATTGCAATTGCGTGCGTTTTAATAGCCTATATATCTAAAAGTACTTTAACGGGTTGGGTGGAGAAGGTAGCAGCGGGAATCTCAGAGCGATATGATGGAAAAGAAATTGCTGAGGGAAATCTGGGGCTTAGATTATATGCGATGATTGGCGTTTCTGTGGTGCCGGGTGTGTTTATAAGGCGGTTTCATAAAGATCGGTGGAACACATTTACCTTCTACTGTTTGTGCGCAATGCTTTTGGTTTTCCCTGCGGTACAAGCGGGCGGTTCACTCATGCGGGCATACTTTTATTTTTATATTTTCATGATGATTTATATACCCAATTTAATAACAGCCTTGGATGTAAATAAAGATTGGAAAATAAAAATTTTGATAGCGGTATTATACTTGGCAGTGGGAATTTATCTGTTTCATGGTTCATTGACAGGCAACGGAATGAAAATTGTTCCGTATAAATTTTATTGGCAGCCTTTATATTAGAGTTTATAGGAGATGGCTATGAAAAAAAAGATTCGGTATATTATGCATTATGATGCGGACGACAAAGAGGGAAGATATGTAGCACTTGCTGCAAAAAACAAGGCGGATTACATCATGGATACACTTGTGGATTTAGGCTATACAGTTGAAATTATCTCGGCAAGTGTGAGAAGCGAAAACAAAAATTTTCGGGGTGGCCGTACGTCCTTGGCAGAAAATAAGATGTTGACAAAGTTGCCGGCATTAAAACGAAAGAAAAACATTTTTCGAAAAATTTTTATGCGACTTTGGGATACAGGAGCGTTGTTTTTTTACTTGCTGTTTCAAGTGAAGCGGCATGAGGAAGTTATCGTATACCATTCATTGGGACTTTTGCACAGCGTCGGTTGGGCAAAAAAAATTAAAGGATTTAAACTTGTTCTGGAAGTAGAAGAGATATATAATGATGTCATTATGAAGTCGGAACGGGCAAGGCGAAAGGAGCTGCGCTTTATAAGCCTTGCGGACAAGTATATTTTTCCAACAGAACTTTTAAATAGTATGTGCAATACGGAAAACAAGCCTTATACGATTATCCACGGAACCTATAAGAATGAAGCGGAAAGAGGAGAAAACTGCAATGATGGGAAAATCCATGTGGTATATGCAGGGACGTTTGATCCTCGGAAAGGCGTATTCGCAGCGGTTGCGGCGGCAGAGTACCTTCCGGAGTCCTACCATGTGCATGTAATTGGATTTGGGAATGCAAAGGAAACAGAAAATATAAAAAAGACGGTTTATAAAACAAATGAGAGAGCGAAGGCGACTATCACATATGACGGTCGGTTAACTGGAGAAGGATATGTTCGTTTTTTGCAAAAATGCCAAATCGGTTTGAGTACACAGAATCCGGATGCAGATTTTAATGCAACGTCATTCCCCTCAAAAATTCTTTCCTATATGGCGAACGGACTGCGTGTAGTAAGCGTCCGAATTCCTGCCATTGAAAGTTCTGCAATAGGCAAAGATATGTATTATTATGAAGAGCAAAGCCCCAAAGAAATTGCCAAGGCGGTTTTGGCCATAGATTTAAAAGATGGGTATGACAGCCGAAAAAAAATTAGCAGCCTTCACAAGAGGTTTATCCAGGAGTTAAGCAAATTGATAGGAGCGTGACAAAACAGATGCCCCAAATAAGCGTAATTGTTCCCGTATATAATGTTGAAAAGTATTTAAAACGGTGCGTTGATAGCATATTAAAACAGACTTTTTTTGATTTTGAACTTATATTGGTAGATGATGGGTCTAATGATAAGAGTGGAGAAATTTGTGATCAATTGGCAGAAAAAGAAGACAGAATAAAAGTATTTCACAAGGAAAATGGTGGCGTAAGTTCAGCACGAAATATGGGGATAGATAATGCTGCTGGAAATTATATTATGTTTGTAGATAGTGATGACTATATAAAGGAAAATATGATAGAGGCTCTCTGGCGATTGATGGAGGAGCAAAACGATTTAGCCGTATCTTCGATAGAAATGATAGAATCTGGGAGACACAAAAAATATTACTTGAAAGAAAAAAAATACAATTCGGCGTCACTTTTAGAGGAATATTGCGAAGAGGAAATTCCGCAAATATGTTTGTGCGGTCCATGTGGAAAGCTGTATAAAAAAAGCATTATAGATAAAAATCGATTCGATTTAGAATTACGTATAGGTGAAGATACATACTTTAATATGGAATACATAAAGAGTTGTCAGTCGATTGCGACAACCGGGGAGATATATTATTATTACATGCGCGAGAATACGGAATCACTTTTTTCAAAATTTCGTCCATATTATTACGACAATACACGAGCGGTATATGAACATACACTTAAGGTGTGTCAAGATATTCATTGTACTGAAAGATCAAAAAAAGCATTGACAAAATGCTATGTAAAGAACCTTTTGGGGAATTTAAACAAGGCCGTTATGACGACCAATAAGCATATTTGCAAGGAATATATGCGAAATGTGCAAAATGATTCTGTTTTTCAGGGAAATGTGGATGCTTTACGAACGAATTGGAAGCAGTATGTGATAGGAGCGTTAATTAGAAAAAAACACTATGAAATTGCTTATTTAGCAGTATGGGTGTGGAAAGTTTTAAAAAAGTAGCGGAATTTGAGGTTTGGGAATGAATAATAAGAAAAAAGGGCTATATAATTTTGCGTACTCACTTTTTGGACAAGCAGTAACTATCAGCATTGGTTTTTTATTACCAAGACTGTTTATTGTAAATTATGGCTCGGATGTAAACGGACTTTTGAATTCCCTCAATCAACTTTTTGTTTATTTATCTCTGTTTGAGGCGGGAGTAGGAGCCGTTACTTTACAAGCACTATATAAGCCAATAGCCACTGGTGATGAAAACAAAATAAATGGGATATTAGCTGCGACGCATAGGTATTATAGAAAAACGGGCTTGCTTTATCTTTTGGCATTAATTTTGATATCTTTAATTTATCCAATAGTCGTAAAAAGCAATTTGAGTTATACGACAGTTTGTTTCACGATTTTATTCCACGGGCTGAGCAATGTTATTTTATTTTTCTTTCAAGGAAAATACAAAATATTCTTACAAGCTGAAGGAAAAAATTATATTATTACAAATGTAACCACGGTTATAACATTACTCACAAGTGTAGGAAAGATTATTGGGCTGTCTCTAAAACTGAATATTGTGCTCATCATGGGAGGCGCCTTTTTCATTAATATGATCCAGGTGATTTATATCATATGGTACATACGACGCAAACATATCTGGATCAACTTAAAGGTCACTCCGGATTATGAAGCTATAAATCAAAAAAATGCTATGCTGATTCATCAATTGGCTGGAATGATTTTTCAAAATACAGATATTTTGATCTTAACCTTTGTATGTGACTTAAAAGTAGTCAGTGTATATTCTATGTATAAATTAGTGACCTTACATGTTGGGTCAATCATACAACAAGGAATAAATAGTGTTAGTTTTGCGTTTGGACAAATGTTTTCGACGAGGCTGGAAACATACAAGAAAAAGATTGATATATTTGAAACATATTTTAGCGCCATCGTCTTTGGCATTTATACAGTAGTTCTTTATCTATATATCCCATTTATGCGGCTATATACCCAAAATGTTACGGACATAGAATATATTGATTACGGCTTGCCGGGATTATTTATTGCTATCGAGTTGTTGGCAACAATGCGGTTGACGAGTTTAAATACAATTAACTATGCTGGTCATTTTAAGAAAACTTTACCACAATCCATTGCAGAGACAATTATTAACTTAATTGTTTCTCTGGTCTTAGTTTTCCATATCGGGATATATGGTGTGTTAATTGGAACAATCGTAGCTTTATTATATAGGACGAATGATGTTATCATATATGCAAATAAAAAGATTTTGAAGCGAAAAGCCCTCAAAACTTATGGTATTTACGGAGTTAATTTTATCTCCTTTATTCTTGTTTATATAATATTTAAATATTGCATCCAAACAGATATTAGTTCTTTTATACAGCTTTTGTTTAAAGGAGTCTATTGTGGAATTATTGCAGTAACTGTTTTTGTTTGTTTGCAAAGTGTAATATTTTGGAAGCAAACAAAAGAATTGTTGCAAAATTTAAATAATTACAGGAAAAAGAAATTTGAAGGATAGGAGAAATGTTCGCCATGTTCAAAAATAAAACCTTACTTATCACCGGCGGGACGGGGTCCTTCGGGAATGCGGTATTAAACCGGTTTCTGGAAACGGATATCGGAGAAATTCGCATTTTTTCGAGGGATGAAAAGAAGCAGGACGACATGCGGCATGAATATCAGGTGAAGTATCCGGCGCATGCGGGGAAAATCAAATTTTATTTAGGGGATGTGCGCGACCTTGCAAGCGTGAAAAACGCCATGCACGGGGTGGACTACATCTTCCATGCCGCGGCGCTAAAGCAAGTGCCCTCCTGTGAGTTTTTCCCGATTGAAGCGGTGAAAACGAACGTATTGGGAACGGAAAACGTGCTGACGGCGGCGATTGAAGCGGGCGTTCGAAAAGTCATTTGTCTGTCTACGGACAAGGCGGCGTATCCGGTCAACGCCATGGGTACGTCCAAAGCTATGATGGAAAAGGTGGCGGTGGCAAAATCGAGAACGGTTGCGCCCGAAAAAACCACCATTTGCTGCACCCGATACGGCAACGTTATGTGTTCCCGCGGCTCCGTCATTCCCCTTTGGATTGACCAGATTCGCGCGGGTGAGGCGATAACGCTTACGGAGCCTTCTATGACCCGCTTTATTATGAGCCTTGAAGAAGCGGTGGACCTTGTACTCTTTGCCTTTGAAAACGGGGAAAGCGGTGATATTCTGGTGCAAAAAGCACCTGCCTGCACCATACAGACGCAGGCAGAAGCGGTCTGCGAGTTGTTCGGCGGCGATAAGGAAAAGATTAAAATTATCGGTATCCGTCACGGCGAAAAAATGTATGAAACGCTGCTTACCAACGAAGAGTGCGCAGGTGCGGAGGACATGGGCGACTTTTACCGCGTACCGGCGGACCGCCGCGACCTCAATTACGATAAATATTTTAAAGACGGCAACACCGAAAGGACTGCGCTTTCGGAATTTAATTCTAACAACACAACACTTTTAAACGTGGAAGAAGTGAAGAAAACGCTTTTGGCGCTTTCGTATATTCAGGATGAACTTCGAAAGTAGGTTTAACCGATGCATAAGGATATAACATTTATGCTTTCGCTTTTAGGTGCGACAGCGTGCGGTGAAGCGATACCGCCTGTGCAGCACGTAAACTGGGAGCGGATATTTAAAATTGCAGACAGCCATCAGGTGGCGAACGTGCTGGCGTACGGCGCTTTGCAGTACGGCGAAGCAGTGCCGACGGC
>JAZROH010000110.1:0-3591 GCA_045648645.1 Clostridia bacterium
CCGACTTGCGGGAACGGAAGGAGGTGATCTTAAATGATGGAACTCACTTCCTCCCAAAAGCAGACTATACAACATCAATTTGACTGTTTTTGCAAGAAAATACTTCGAGATGAAAAGGCTGATTTTCAGCGAAAAATAAAATCGAGGATTGAAAAGGAAATTTTGTTTTCTGAAATGACGCAAAAACAAATGGATGAACTAAATAGGATGGACACATATTCAGCAGAGAAAACCCGATTTACAGTAAAAGAGTTTGAGGTGCTGATTGAAAGTGATTTGCTGGCAGAAGCATTAGCGTTATTGCCGGAAGCAAACAGAGATATCGTGTTATACTCAAATATCAAAACAGCTTAATGAGGAGGGCATCTTGTCTCCAAGCGAATACAAAGTTCAATTTACCAAAAAGAAGGATTGGAGAAGAGTTGGACAAGCTCCCATATGGAATCGTAGTATGATTTGTCGTATTCTTGATGATGAAAGATATATTGGGAATATGGTATCTGGTCAGACAAAGGTTAAATATGTCGGTGGCGGTACCAGGAGAACTAAACCTGAAGAGTATATTATAGTTGAGAATACACACGAGCCGATTATAGACAGAGAATTGTTTTTCAGAGTTCGTCCTAAGAAATTGGCTGAACCAAGAAGCGGAAAGAGAGATAAACTTCTTCTTGCAGGTTTATTACGATGTCCTGGGTGTGATCGCATTTTTGAAAAGTATGGTACATATCCTCACGCCATGAAGTACAGGTGCTATTCTGTATGGGTTGGTGTAGAGAATGAGAATTGTTGCCATGAAACATTCAAAGAGCAGGAACTCAATGAAATAGTCATACAGGCTGTTGAGTCTGAACTTACACGAACTGCTGAACTTAAACAGATTAGAAAGGGCATGGCAGACAAAGAGAAAGCATATGGGAAAAGGATAAATGCTATCAATAAGCAAATCAAGGGGTTGAAGCAACAGAAAATTGATGGGTATATTAAGCTCACAAAAAATGAACTGTCCGAAGAGGATTTTTTTAATCTAAAGCAAAAAATAGAAAGTAGTATTGAAGAATGCGAAAGAGAACTTGACAGCTGTAAAGTCAATGACTTATCTGCTGCCGATGAAGTAACAATAAATCTCTTTGAGGAATTTCTTGGTGCCGAGAACTTTACAAATGAAATGCTCAGATGCCTTATCAAGACAATCTATGTGTATGACGACAGGCGCATTGAGATCAAATGGAACTTTAAGGAAAAGGTGTTATAGTTACACAATGAAGAATAGAAAGAAAAAGAAGAAACAGGTAAAATATAGGGCAGCATTGTACTGTAGAGTAGGGACACCCGAGCAATTATCGACTGCAGATATAAAAAAACAGCCTTTAATTGTTTAAAAGAACAAAAAAGCAATTGATAAGTTGACTGATTTGGTCCTAAATATTGATTCTTCAGAGCATTTGTGATATAATTATTCATAATATAATGGAATAATTGTGTCAAGGTGGTTTGAAAAAATAAAAAATTTTTTTGTCCCTAACTTGACAAAATCATATGAGGATGTCAAGTTTTCGAAAATAGAAAGCCATCCCCTTGTGGGGAAGGTGGCAGCCAAAGCGGGTGGATGCGGTGTGTTATGGAACGAGCAATAAGAAACTCTGCAAAAGCACTTATTATAAAAGATGACCGAATGTTGACAATAAAGAGTAGTGATGGAAAAGAAGAATGGTCTAGGTTGCTTAGGCAATGAGGATTCCAATTTGAGGAAAGAAAAAGGAGGAAAAAGAAATGGGAAAAAACGTATATACTGAAAACGCACCGGCGGCAATCGGACCGTATTCGCAGGCAGTTTGTGCAGGGGGCTTTGTGTTTACCTCGGGGCAAATTGCGATAAATCCCGCTTCTGGCGCAGTGGAGGCGGAAACGATAGAAGCACAGACGGAGCAGGTTTGCCAAAATCTGGCAGCGGTGCTGGAGGCGGCGGGGACGAGTCTGGAAAAGGTTGTAAAAACCACTTGCTTTTTACAGAATATGGAGGACTTTGCCGCGTTTAACGCGGTATACGGAAAATACTTTACGGGAAAGCCTGCACGAAGCTGCGTGGCAGCGAAGGCACTTCCAAAGGGCGTACTGGTAGAAGTGGAAGCGATTGCAGAGGTTTAGGAGGAAGAAAAAATGATGGACGTATCCAAATACAGCGCGGGCTACTACCCGCCCCCCGGCGGTACATATGACTGGGTGAAGAAGGATAAGGTGGACAAAGCGCCCACATGGTGCAGCGTTGACCTTCGTGACGGCAATCAAAGCCTTATCATTCCCATGAGTATGGAGGAAAAACTGGCGTTTTACGACCTTCTTTTAAAGGTTGGCTTTAAAGAAATTGAAGTCGGCTTTCCGGCGGCTTCCGAAACGGAATATGACTTTTTGCGAAAGCTTATCGACGATAACAGAATTCCTGAGGATGTGACGGTGCAGGTATTAACCCAGTGCCGTGAGCATATTATACGGAAAACGTTTGAGGCATGCAAGGGTGCGCCTTCTGCTATTATTCATTTCTATAATTCCGTGAGTGTTGCCCAAAGGGAGCAGGTGTTTAAAAAATCCAAAGATGAAATTCTGCAAATCGCCGTGGAAGGGGCAAAGCTTGTAAAAAAACTGGCGGCGGAATACGATGGGAACTTCCGCTTTGAATATTCGCCGGAGAGCTTCACGGGCGCAGAGCCTGAATATGCGCTTTCCGTATGCAATGCGGTTTTGGATGTGCTGGAGCCGTCGGCAGAAAACAATGTGATTATCAATCTTCCTGTAACGGTGGAAATGAGCATGCCCCATGTATATGCTTCGCAGGTAGAATACATGTGCAAAAATTTAAAATATCGGGAACACGTAACGGTGAGCCTGCATCCGCATAATGACAGGGGCACGGGCGTTGCAGATACGGAGCTTGCGCTACTGGCGGGGGCGGACAGAGTGGAAGGAACGCTGTTTGGAAACGGAGAACGAACGGGAAATGTAGATATTGTTACCCTTGCTATGAATCTGTACTCTCACGGGGTTGACCCGGGGCTTGACTTTTCGGATATGCCTGCGATTGTGGAAACATTTGAAAAGTGCACCCGAATGCACGTCCATGACCGTTCACCCTATGCCGGCGCACTCGTTTTTGCGGCATTTTCGGGAAGCCATCAGGATGCGATTGCAAAGGGTATGAAATGGCGGGAAGAAAAGGGGTTGCATAAATGGAATGTGCCGTATATCCCCGTGGACCCCGCAGATATCAGCCGCACCTACAGCGCGGATGTTATACGCGTCAATTCCCAGAGCGGCAAGGGCGGCATTGGCTATCTTCTGGAGCAGACCTACGGATACAGCCTGCCTACCGGTATGCGGGAGCATCTCAGCTACCTGTGCAAAAGTATTTCCGACCACGAGCATAAGGAGCTTAAGGTGGCGGATGTCCTTGCTATTTTTGAACAGAATTACTTTGAATATAAAAACCCGGTGGCAATTACCGGATTCCACTTTAAGCAGAAGGAGCACGGGGTGGATGCAGAGCTTACGTTCCGCGTAGGCAGTGCAGAAAAACATGTACATTCTGAGGGGAAC
>JAZROH010000111.1:0-8065 GCA_045648645.1 Clostridia bacterium
AGCGCATGCACCTACCATACTCATAGCATCTGAAATTATGCAGCCCTTAAAACCCAAACGTTCCTTCAAAAGCTTTGTCTGCAGACTATAGCTGAGTGTACCCGGCAGATACCCGAAGCTTTCATCATATTCCGTGCTGTCCTGCAGTGCCGGTAAAGAAATATGCCCTACCATGATAGCCGCCGTTTCTGCCTTTATCATGGCTTTATATACCTTGCCAAAGCTTGCCATCCATTCGTCGGCAGTAAGGCGGTTAATCGTCGTGCAGAAATGCTGATTCCGGTCATCCGTGCCATCTCCGGGGAAATGCTTACAGGTTGCCATCACCAGACCGTCCTCCTGAAAAGCACAAACCTGCGTTTTCGCCATTTTTATCACATGGTCTGCACAATCGGAAAAAGCGCGTGTGTTCGTAACGGGATTGTCCTGATTTATATTGATATCCACAACCGGCGTAAAAACAAGGCTTATCCCTGCCTTGCGGCAGGCTTCAGCGCGACTTTTATGCAGTTTATGCAAAAGCGCCGTATCGCCGCACGCACCTTGTGCCATTGCGTTTGGCATGGTCTCATCCTCTTTTGTCACTTTTGGTCCTGTTTCCACATCTGCCGCAATCAATCCCGGCAGGCGACAATGCTTTTTCATCATGCCCTGATATTTCCCGATATCCGGAATCTGGTTATCCTTTACGAATATGCCGCCCGGCTTTGTTCTCTCTATTACGGATTCGAATTCTTCATCAGTCATTTCCGGCGGCACATTAAAGCAAAGAAGCTGTCCCACCATTTCCTCCACCGTCATTTCCTTCACAATCGTTTCCATTTCCATTCCTACTTTCTCCTTATCTTTCTACTGCACAGCTTTTTTCGGTTCAATGCCATCCCAATAAATATGGTACGGAATCTTAAATGTCTGTGGCTGTGCCGTATCATCCGTAATCTGGCGAATGATTTCTTCCCCTGCGCATGCAGCCATATTCCTGATAGATGTTTTTGCCACTATGATGGGTAAATCCTCCCGACTGCTTTTATGCACATCCAGAAAGCTTGCCACCTCCATGTCCCGATGTAAAAGCAATTTCATCTCCTGGCACTGCTTCAGGAAGAAGTTAAGTCCTATTATGTTATATAATAATACGCCCGTCTTTTCCTTGGCAAAGCGAATACGGTTTGCAATCATTCTTAGGCTCGCATCGGTACTGCCTTCTATTTCAAAGATATTTTCCCCTCCCATAGATACACCTGTCTCTGCAAGGCCTGCCAGAAAACCGTTTGTCCGCTGATCATTCGACATTTCATATTTCTTTATGCGAAGAATGAGAAAGGATTTGCACCCTTCTGCCACGAACTGCTTTGCCATCCGCTTTGCCGCATCAAATGGATCCTCATCTACCGTGGACAATCTAATACTTTTCCCACGCGCGCCAATAAGCACACATGGTAATGGCATCTGTTCATATATTGAAATAACGTGTTTTCGGTCCGTCACTGCAGCCACAACACCGTCGACGCCGGCCCGATTAAGTGCCCGTAAGGCCTCACGCTCGCCGCCCTCAGGACAAACAACGCAGAATGTGCTGTATCCGTTTTTTCGGAGACACTCTGAAAGTTCGTCACAAAAAGCAGAAAAAAACAAACTGTCAAATCGGGGAACAAGCACACCAACGCTGCGTGATGTCTTGCGGTTTTGCATATAAGGCGAATCCGATTGCGCACGCCCGTTTATGACAAACGCGGATTTACCGACGATTTCGATAAGTCCTTGCTCCTCAAGCTTTTTTCGCACCTCAACCATAGACGATTTCGCAATCCCATATTTTTTTCCAAGAGACTCTAATGTGGGAAAAATTGCGCCGGAATCCCCAAAGCTTCCTGCACAAATTTCTTCTGCAATTCGATCTACCAGCCATTGTACGCTACGCATGTATTACTCCCTTCTTCGATCTTCGTGTCGATTTAAAAGTAACTATACGATTTTCAATTTTATTGTATACGATTCCCCGATTTTACGCCTTCTTTGTCTTTCTCTTTTTTAACACACACACGACAGCCACACCCAAAAGTACGGCAATCACTACTGCAATTCCAACATACAAGGAAGTGCGCCCATTATCTTCTTCTCCGCGGTGCTGTTTCGCCATCCACAAAAAGGTTTCGCTTTTTACCTCGCCGTTTTTCAAACCGAACATAAGCCATTCGATATCATGCTCAAAACCTTCAATCGACGTAAAAACAGCATCTTTTGCACCTGCAGCCTGTAAGGCTTCCACCATAACTTCGGAGCTTTTGATGGGAATGGTACGATCAAGCTTACCGTGAAAAATGCGAACCGGTGTATCCTTCCATGCATCTACCGTGTCTGGGTCGCCAAGGCCGGCACCGATAACGGCTGCAGCAAACATATCCGGGCAGTCTCTTAAAACAGTATATGTGCCGACGCTGCCCAGGGAATGTCCTGTCACATAAAGTCGTGCGGAATCAACCGTATATACTTTTCCACCATGAGAAATCCCTTTTTCCAAAAAGTCCGCCATCATTTTTTCTACTGCCCTGAGATACGGCGAGGATTCACTTTTATCTATTATGGCTGTTCCTACCATACCAGACGGCAGATTGCTCCAACTTGCGCCTACAACACCAGAGGGTAGGAGTCTCATTGGTACGCCCGGAGCCTGGGGTGCAAAAATAATGCAGTCCTCTATCGCTTCGGCAACAAGTTCCCCAACCTGCATCCAGCCGTTCAGTTCCTTCGTCCATGGCGTCTGTCCTTCAGAACGTTCGTATCCAAGCTCACCTCCGTGCAGATAGAGTAAGACCGGATATTCCTTCTTTTTGTTATACTTTTCGGGCAAATACACCTCATACCGGAGTTCCCCGTGCTCCATGTCCGGACGTACTGCCGTGCCGGAAAGCTTTCTCCATTTCCGTCCGCTCTCTGCTGTTACCATGTCCTCCTCCGCCGTCAGCTCCATTGCCACCTCCGGATGCGGATACATCGTCCCCTCCGCATGCACTGCGCTGCCAACCATAAGCAACACAGCCATCATACAAACAAAAGCCATACACCTTTTCATTTTTATAACCATTCCTTTCAGTGTTTAAAAGCAACTATACGATTTACAATTTTATTTTACATGATTCCCCGATTTATATCAATAAATTTAAAAATAAACCCAGAACCGAACAAAAATTCAGTTCTGGGCTTTTATCTTTGACAATTCATTAATAGCAGTATGACAGATAAACATTTTGCAAAAAATTCGGTTTGAATTGAAAATCAGGCAAAATATTATTTATAACATATTTTGCAAATGTTCTATTTTGTCATTGTCTACAGTATCACCACTCCCTTTTGAAGCATAATATTTGCATAAATCGCCGTTTCTCCCGTTGCAATAATGGCGTAGGCTTTTTTTGCCTTCTCATAAAACGCAAACCGTTCAACCTCTGCCAAAGCCTGTGCCCCTCTTGCATCTTCTTTTGACACAATCTCCTTATATGTATCCCAAATAGGTGTTTTCGCATCATCGCCGGGCATTACCTGCATAAGGGAAACGGGCTTTTCGACATATGTATCCAGCGGAAACAGCTTCAGAATTGCTTCAAGAAGTTCGGGGATTCCGTGGCCGTCCGCCCGAATTACAATCGAATCCTTCCCCATCGCTTCTGCCGGAAAATTCCCGTCTGCAATAACAATGGTATCGCTATGCCCCATTTCACACAAAACCTTTAACAGTTCCGGGGAAATAATAGCCGGAATTCCTTTTAACATTTTACATTCTCCTTATCATTTAATTTTATACAGTATAACATGTAAATCAAATATTGTAAATGCTTTTCAAAAATTTCTTCCGCATAAAAAGAAAATCTGTTAATCAATCTCGTTTTGTTACTAAACAACATAAAACCCAAACCATATTATAATTATAAACATTTTCGGTTATACTTATATCACGAGGTGGTTTTATGGCAGTAGCACACAGAGGGGCAATTTCCTTTGGAATGGTTCACATTCCCGTAGGGCTGTACACAGCAACGCAGGATGCAGACATTCATTTTAATCAGCTTTGCAAAGAAGACGGTAGCAGAATCAGATATAAAAAGATATGTTCGGGCTGCGGTAAAGAAGTCGGTGCGGAAGACGAAGCATTCGATTCGCCCGATTACATTTATGAATTAAAGCTTGACGTCGAAAGATGTATTGCATACCTTAAGAGGTTTCATAAGTTTCATCTTCGTTTCGTATTTTCTGTATAAAAAAGACTTGCCCTCCTATTTACAGTAAAGCAAGTCTATCCCTCAGCTATTAAATCATTGAACGAATATACCTTTCGACTTCTGCGACAAACTTTTGTGCATTTTCATATTGCGTTATGACTTCTTCTTTTGAAATTACAAAGAAATCTTCATAATCAGACTCCTGTATGACCTCAAACGCTTCCTGCACAATCCGCGAAAATTCTTTATCAAACCTTCCGCTTTTTACATAATTCTGTTGAAAGTATGAAATAACGCCGGAATGCTTTTTCCTATCCACACCTTCTGTTGCAAAAATTGCTCTTATTACATGAAATATTGCATAATACGCCCGATTAAGAATTGTTAATATTCTTCCGGCTCAAATAAATGCTCTGCGGCACGCAGGCATTCCTTTGCTTTTTCAAGTCTGTATTTAGCAAGGTCAATTTTATCAAGCATACACAACACCTTCCCTCATTACATTCTGGTAAAAAGGCATCGCATGTATCCACTCATTAAAATAAGCTTTGCTTTGTAATTTTGAAGTTAAAAACACTCCGTTCTCCAAATTTATATCGGAAAAGAATTCAGAGAATGTCCTGCGATATTTATTCAACTCCTCACGGCTCATATCAACCATTATCATGATATCTACATCAGATTCATCATCATAATCGCCGCGTGCATAAGAACCATATAAAATAACATTCTGGAATTTATCCCCAAAAGTCTGCTTCGAAAAATCAACAATTCTGCCAATAATTTCATCAAGTTGATTCTTTGTACACATTACGAGCACCTACCTTTCTATTTGTATTATATCCTAAATTTATAAAACTTGCAACACATTCCTGAAAAAGAGCGCACTTTCCGGATTTTCCATTTCAAAGCTTTTTCGCCATGCATATTGTATCCTCCCTAATAGAGTAAATTATAAAGTGGGTAATCTGAATTTATTACGCATCTTAAAGAACTTATATTCCCATATTACAAGGCTTTAAAGCACATTGTGTATATGAGTGGCAGTGCTCTGCCCCTGCCAAAAAATCCCGTCTGCATAAGCAGGCGGAATTTTTACTTATTACCTCTTCACTATTCACTTTTACTTTAGCACATTTTGGCTCAAACACTGGGTTTGAGCCATTTTATATTGCCAATTTTCAAGAGCAGTAATCTTCACTTTTTTGAGCATCAATTTTGATTTTTGGTAATTTACGAGTATATTTCTGATGACGGCGCATGGTCTTCTGAGTTAAATATTTATGCCTGAAATGAGCATCAATTTCGCATATAGTCGCATCCGTTTGCAAGCGTTCCGTCTGCTACATCATCATTTTAGCATCACTTGATTTCGCCAATTCTATCAATTTCGCCTGTAGAGAACAATTCTGCGAGAATATTTTTTAATTCACGCAGATATTTTTTGTCCAAATACAATTCTGCTTTTCTTTGGTTACTGTATATTAAAATTTGACACATTTAAAAGTTATGGCACGGAGAAAATCCGTGCCGTTTCATCCATATAGAATCTAATGCTTTTAAAATATTGATTTTTTATTTTTGTATATCAGAAAGGAATATACCGTTGGAATAATAACAAGTGCAAAAATTATTGTCATAAATATAAATGTTAAATTAAACAATCCTGACACAATCATTATTATACCGCCGTAAATCCAAAGTTTTCCTGCAAGCTTATGTGTTTTATTCCAGTTCTCTTCGTCATGTAGTGTCCAGGGGAGCTTGATTCCGATTGTGTAATTTTGTTTGCATTTTGGAAGAATAAAGCCAAGCACAAAAAATAAAATTCCCACGAAGACAGGCATTATGCTTTCGACACTTATTTGATATCCCAATGCATTAGCATAAATACAAATTCCGCAAAGCAGTGAGCAAACGGGAACAATGCTTATAACGGTCGAGAACATTTTATTACTTATATTCTTTCTTCTCGGATCGGCACTTGTTGCAATAATACATGTTAAATTCACAAAAGTCAGTATCGCCGGAAGCCCAACAACTGCGAACATTTTACTGTTGTAACCCGTAATCTCACCGTTCCGCCCAAAGCTTGTCGCTATATTTTCCGGAAGTCTGTTCCATACTAAAAATCCGAAAAACATCGGCAATAATGTAATTATAGAGGAAATAACTATCTTATATTTATTGTGTTTTATCATATAACCACCTTATTCAACTTTCATCATCCTGTATCCGACACCAATATGCGTCTGGATATACTGCGGAGAGTCAGGAAGCTTTTCAATCTTTTTTCTTAGTGTTGTCATAAATACACGAAGAGAACCTATATCCGTTTCCCATGCGCTGCCCCAAATTTTTTCAGCGATAAATTTATGTGTAAGCACCTTTCCTACATTTTGCGACAACACACAAAGCAGCTTGTATTCTGTCGGTGTTAGGTGCATTTCCTCATCATCAAGGTATGCACAGCCTGCAGCATAGTCAACTTTAAGTTTTCCGTTTGTAAACATTGACTCTGATGCCGCCGCTTGGTTTTGATAGCTTAATCTTCTTTGTGTAACTCTGAGCCTTGCAAGGAGTTCTTCAACAGAGAATGGCTTTGTTAAGTAGTCATCGGCACCGCAGTCTAATGCCTCTATTTTATCTGTGTCCTCACTTCTTGCACTGATAACGATAATCGGCATATTAGACCACGAACGGATTTTCTTAATTACCTCAATTCCGTCTATATCGGGAAGTCCCAAATCGAGCAGAACAACATCGGGATTATGTGAAGATGCCTGCATAATAGCATCGTTTCCGTCTTTTGCAGTTAAAAACTTATATTCGTGAGTTTTTAGTGTTGTTGAGATTAGATTTCGTATAGGCATATCATCTTCAACAATCAAAATCGTCATTGTCTTATTCATTTATATCAACCTCCTTTACCGGCAGGGTAAATGTAAACACCGCACCATGCGGATTATTGTCCGATACAGTAATTTCTCCGCCGTGTGCCGATATGATTGTTTTGCAAAGAGCAAGTCCTAAGCCAAGACTTCTTCTGCTGTCGGCAATTTTATTTGCTCCCGTATAGAACATCTCAAACACCTTATCTTTTATATCATCTGCAATTCCGTTTCCGTTATCTGCAATGCTTACAGAAAGCATTTTATCATGTTTTTGTGTGCTGATAGTGATTTTTGAGCCTTTCGGTGTATATTTAATTGCATTATCAACAATGTTTATAATTACCTGTACGATAAGCCTTGCATCAACATCCACAAGGACAATATCATCATTTTCGTATATTTCTATTTTATGTTCTATACCGCTTTTGTTTATGTGATTTAATGCTTCCGCAATTATTTCATCCATAAGCTCTGCAGACTTATTAAGTTTCATATTGCCGTCTTCAAGTCTTGTAACTGATAACAAGTTTTC
The DNA here is from genome assembly GCA_045648645.1 of Clostridia bacterium. GTDB lineage: Bacteria > Bacillota > Clostridia > UMGS1883 > UMGS1540 > SIG447. The sequence goes on from JAZROH010000111.1 coordinate 7,644, forward strand.
AACAAGATTTGTAAGCCATACGGAATCGTTATATATATCCTTATATATTTGCTGCTTTGTATCTTCATCAAAGCTTTCTCCGTTAGAGAGAAGATTATCCGCGTTACCTGATATGGAGGTAAGAGGTGTTCTTAAATCATGGGATATTGCTCTTAAAAGGTTTGCTCTCATTTTCTCGTTTTTAGCAAGTATTTCTGTTTCTTCTTTTTCACGGGCAATCTTCTTGTTTTCAAGAGAAATTGCACATTCTCCCAAAATAGAAAGTAAGATGCTGCTTTCAAAAGAGTCAATGGCTTTTTCGTTTATATGAATACCTACTACACCGTAAATTTTGTCATTTACACGAATTGCAAAATACAGAAATTTCGCCTGTGAAAATGTATCTGTAGTTGCTCCCGCCTGATGGTTGTTTTCTAATACCC
>JAZROH010000112.1:0-45533 GCA_045648645.1 Clostridia bacterium
GGTGAGGTGTAGGATGCCAAGCATCCATTAATATTCCACCTCATCCGTCAGCTAACGCTGACACCTTCCCCTCGAGGGGAAGGCTCAAAAATTCCCTTCGTAGACTTGTAACAAAAACTGTGGTATCTTGTGTGTTACAAAACCACAGAAAGAGAGGTAAATATTTATGAGAATAGCTCCATATTGCAGAGTATCAACTGATAAAACAGACCAGCTAAATAGTTTGGAAATGCAGAAGAAATTCTATGGTGAATTTGCTGAAAGAAACAACCACGAAATTACTCATATGTATGCAGACGAGGGCATTTCGGGAACACAGATGAAAAAGCGCCCTGAATTTATGAGACTTATGAGAGATGCAAGGCTGGGTAAATTCGATATGGTAGTAACCAAGGACATATCGAGAATGGCAAGAAATGTGGTGGACTTCCTGCAATCAATAAGAGAACTGAAAGCTATAGGAATCCCGGTTGTATTTGTAAACACAAATTTATCAACCGAAGACGGAGAATTGGTGCTCACCATGCTTGCAATGGTGGCACAACAGGAAAGCGAAAACACATCCAAAAGAATTAAATTCAGTAAAAGCCTTAATGCAGAAAAAGGCAGAGTGCCAAACATCATATTCGGTTATGACAAGACTATCGGCGATTACTTTAACCTAAACATTAACAGCTTTGAAGCAAATGTAGTACGTCGAATATATCAAATGTACATAAACGAAGAATATGGTGCAAGTAAAATCGCAAAAATTCTTAACGAAGAAAATATAAAGACAAAGCGAGGTTGCAAGTGGACCCAAAACGGAATTTGCAGAATTCTCACTAACAGAATGTACTGCGGAATTATCATCAATGGCAAAGAGGAAGTAAAGGATTTCCTGACAGGCGACAGAATTTATAAACCCGAAGAAGAATGGAAAGTTACCGAAAGACCTGACCTTGCGATTATAGATATGAACACCTTTGAACTTGCTCAAAAGAAGATGGAAACAAACAAGCAAAAATTCTCTCAGGGACAGCGAAAGGACTGCAAGCATGTATTCAGTACCTTACTTAAATGCACAGACTGCGGACACTTCTTCAGGCAAGCAAAACGAAAGGTAAAAAGTGGTTATAAATACACATGGGTATGCTGCGGGCGGAATATCAACGGAGCAGATTTCTGTAATAACAAGACGGTCATAGATGAAGGTGAGTTACTTGATTCTATCAAGAAATATCTTACAGGCTTAATAGAGGACAAGCAAAAGGTTATTAAGAAAATAATCAAAGACTTCAACAAAAATTACGAGCCGATGCATCAAAATCTTAAAACCGAAAAAGAGATAACAAGAGAGATAGAAAAGCTCAAAAAGAGCCGACAGAGATATGTCGATATGTATGATAATGAGGTTATCTCAATGGAAGATTTAAAAGAAAAGACCGAGTCTACCAATGCAGAAATTAAAAAGCTGGAAGAGAAAATTAAGATGGTGAGGTTCGGCATCACACAGGCAGATAAGCTCGAATACGGACTGACTGATACATTCAAGAGTATAGGCGATATTTTGAGCACTGCGGAAATTACCAACGAGATGCTGAAGCGTGTCATAGACCGAATTGAAGTTGCAGAAGACGGACATATTGATATATACCTAAGGCTCCTTGCAGACATAGGACTTGACGAAAAGTATCAATGTTCCTCTATCAGTACATAAAGACATCGTCGAACGATTGCCGCGCATTAACGTAAGTCTTGCCATGGCAGTCAGAACCATACTGGATGAAAACAAATCGGAACGACATATTCGTGGCGGACACGCCACAAAAATGAAGTATCTGGCTGAAAAAAGTGCCGGATGACCGGCTTCTATTAGCCTTTTATCAAAAGTAAAACCAGTCCGGATTCACTTTCCGGGCTGGTTTATCGTATTTATATCTCTGCAATTTTTGAAATTACATGTCCTGCCGCAATCAAGCCTGCCACAGCAGGAACATACGGAAGGCTTCCAATCGTAGTGCTTCCCGTTTTCTGCGGAAGTTCCGTGGAATACACCACATCAAGCGCATCAATGCCGCGTTTTCGCATTTCGTGTCGCATAACACGGCATAAGGGACAAGCCGAGGTTTTATATATATCTGTTACACAAAATGCTGTCGGATTCAGCTTATTCCCTGCGCCCATGCAGCTGATAACCGGAATTCCCCGCGCCTTACAGGTTTCAATAATTGCAATTTTGGCGGAAACCGTATCCACTGCATCTATCACGAAATCACAGCGTACAGGAACAAGTTCTGCGGCATTTTCAGGTGTGCAAAACGCATCCAACACTTGTATCTGCACTGCGGGGTTAATCTCGCGAATTCGCTTTGCCATCACATCTGCCTTCTTCTCTCCTAATGTTTCACTTGTTGCGGGCAGTTGACGATTCACGTTTGAAGGCGAAATGACATCAAAATCCACAAGCGTAATCTCTCCTGCCCCGCTTCTTGCAATGGCTTCTGCGGCATAAGACCCAACACCACCCACCCCAAAAATGCAGACAGATGCGGCGCGAATACGTTCTATTCCCTCTTTCCCAAGCAAAAGTTCACTTCGTGATAAATCCATGTATTTCTCCTCTATTCTTTAATTAAAAAGCCGTGCAATATTTGCAAATAAAAAGCAAGTCCCCAGCCCGATTGCCGTCGGAATTAAAAATGCCGCCACAGTCCACTTTATACTTCCCGTTTCTTTTCGAATGGTTAAGAGTGTTGTTGCGCACGGCCAATGGAGAAGCGAAAAGAGCATTGTGCACACCGCTGTCACCCATGTCCAACCATTTTGGGCAAGCAATGTTCGAAGCGCAAAAAGATTATTGGTTTCTATTAGCGCCCCGCCGGACATATATGCCATGACAATAATAGGCATCACAATTTCATTTGCGGGAATTCCCAGAATAAATGCCATAAGGATTACCCCGTCAAGCCCGAATACCGTGGCAAAAGGATGCAGAAAGCCCGTACATATACGAAGGAGCGTTTCGCCTCCAATCGTTACATTTGCAAAAATCCAAATCAGAATTCCGCAGGGTGCCGCCGTGATAAGCGCCCTGCCTAACACGAACACCGTTCGATCCAGCACCGAGCGAACAATCACACTTCCAATCTGCGGTTTTCGATATGGAGGGAGCTCCAAAGCAAAGGAGGATGGCATTCCTTTCAGTACCGTTATGGATAAAAGATAGGATACCAAAAGCGTTATCAGTACACCTATCACAATAAAGACCGCAAGGCCTGCTGCCGAAAAAAGCGCACCTGCACTTCCTGCAAAAAACATGGTGATGATTGCTATCAGCGTAGGAAACCGCCCGTTGCAAGGCACAAAGGTATTGGTGAGTATCGCAATCAGTCTTTCCCGTGGCGAATCAATGATGCGACAGCCTACGACCCCCGCCGCATTGCAACCAAACCCCATACACAGGATAGAGTTCCTGGTTGCACAAAACATGGGATGTGGAAGCATTGTTTTGTCTCTTTTATACGGATGTTTACCATTGTAGGATAATTCGAGGTTGGCTGATATAGCCCCTTTCATATTCAGTTATATGAACGAATGTTTTGCTCCGTATTCGCCTTTCTCTCATAGTCTTTAATAAAGGATTCACATTCTTCCAGGGGCATCGCCTTTGCGTAGTACCAGCCCTGAATATAATCGCAATCCGACATGGATACTAGGGTGTTTTGCTCGTCCGTTTCCACCCCTTCGCAAATCACAGATATATTGAGATTGTGCGCCAGCGCTACAATACCCGTAAATAAATCCCTTCCTCTTGGCGTATCTGTTCTAAGAAGAATATCACGGTCAATTTTAACAACATCAATTGGGTAATCACAAAGATTTGCCAAGGATGTATACCCGCTTCCCAAATCGTCAAGATAAATTCTAAAGCCCAGCTCCTTGCAAAGCATAACATTTCTCTTTGCTGTTTCCCTGTCTTTTTCAATCGCATCCTCAGTGATTTCGATTGCGAGCTTTGACTTGTCAAAATCGTACTTTTCCGAAATCGTTGTCAGCTTATCTATAAAGTCTTCTTCCGAAAGTGTTATTCTTGTAAAATTACATGATATTGAAATATCTTTATATTCTGTATCGCTCCATTTTTCGAGCTGACGGTTTGCATTCTCGAACATATATAAGTCGTGCTTGCTGATGAGATCTGCAGTTTCCATATGCTCAATATAACCGCCGGGACCGATAATCCCATTTTGCGGGCTATGCCATCTTGAAAGTGCCTCGGCAGAAGCAATCGTTTTTGTTTTGTTATCAACTATAAACTGCAAATACATTTTAAATTCATTGCCCTCAAGCGCTTTTAAAATGCTTTCTGTCATTTGATTTTCCATCTTTTGAATCATCTCCTTATATAGTTCGTTTCCTACGAAAAAGCAAACTATATGGTTTTATTTTTGCCCTTTGTTGTTGATGATATTATATATTTGGGTCTGCCTTTGATTTCCTCGTAAATACGTGCAATATAGTAGCCAATGATGCCAAGGCTTATCATAATAATGCTACCGATAAAAATGGTGATAATAATAACCGTTGTCATACCTTCCAGTGCTCTACCGACTATTTTATCAATAAGCGCCCAAATGCCGAAAACAATGGATATAATAAGCATTAAAAAGCCAAGAATGGTTACCGTTTGCATGGGCACGGTGGAATAGGATGAAATATTGGAAACCGCGTATTTGATAAGTCCGGTCGCTGACCATTTGGATTCGCCGTCTACCCGTTCCCCTACATCATAACTAACCGTTGTTTTGTTATATCCTACCCAATAAGATATCGCACGGAAAAACCCTCGCTCGGGCATTTTATTGATTACATCGATTACTTTTCTGTCCAAAAGCTTAAAGTCCGATGCATTTGTCATATCAAACCCCGCCATACGGCTGATAACGGAATAAAAAAATCTTGCGCCGATGCGGTACATCTTTTTTTCCTGTCCGCGTTCTTTTTTTATCCCCTCTACAATCTCATAGCCCTGCTCCCAAAGTCGATACATTTCGACGATTTTTTCCGGCGGATGCTGAAGGTCGCAGTCAATGACAACGGCGCAGTCCCCGCCTGCGGTAGCTAAACCTGCAGATATAGCAGACTCTTTCCCGAAATTTCTCGAAAAATGAAGCCCGATTACATTGCTGTTTTTCTCCGCAAGTGCGCGTATTTTTTGATAGGTTCCATCCGTGGAACCATCATCCACAAAAACGAACTCGCTTTCAATATCGTTTTCTTCGAGCAATGCCCCAATGGCAGTATATGCACGGTCAATACATTGTTCCTCATTATAGGCAGGAATAATTACGGATAACATAATAAATCACCTTGCTATTTCTCAAATAAAGTTTCCAGCTGTGTGACAGGCATCGGGCGGTAAAAATAATACCCCTGCAGTATGTCACACCCGGCATCCACGGCTTTTTGTCTATGTTCCTCTGTTTCAATCCCTTCGCACAGTGTTTTAAAACCCAGATCATGTGCTATTTGTATAATATTTTTAAGCACGGAAAATCCCGTTTGATTTAATGCATTTTGTGTAATGGATTTATCAATTTTTACGATGCTTATATCAAATTCCGTTAAATCACCAATCGCGGTATAGCCTTTCCCGAAATCGTCGAGGAGAATTAATATCCCCTTATCTTTTAAGCGCGTTAAATTTTGCGTCAATGTATGTTTTTTATCTGCAGTTAAATCTTTATCCTCCAGAATTTCAACTGCAATGCAAGAATATGTAATTCCATATTTTTCTACAATGTTTATTACATTTTCTGCAAAATTTTCGTCGCAAAGCGTGGATCTTGAAAAATTGATGGTATACACATACCTTGTGCGCTGCTCTTTGTCGCTCGCAATCCATTTACAATTCTTTTCAAAGATATAATAGTCAAATTTCTCATTCAGGCCCACATTATTTACCGCCGAAAGGAAGTAACGCGGTGTTAAAATTCCTTCTGTGGGAGAGTTCAGCCGCGCCAACACCTCGGCTCCCATAATCTTATTTGTTTTGGCATCTAAAATAGGCTGATACTCGAGAAAAAATCTGTTGTTTTCAATTTCATTTTGTATATTATTTTCGATTTTAAGTTTTCTTTCAAATTCTTTTCCGCCGGTGCTGTCCCATCTGCAGTACAAAAGTTCCTGATCCTCCGCCATGCTGCATGCCTGTTTTGCTCTTTGAAGAGCGGTTTTATATGAAACATCGGTCGCACTTGTCAGGTGATAACCAAAATGCACCTGCAAAGCATTTACAGCACCATTATTTACAAGCACTTCGTTAATTTCATCGGAACATTTTTCAATGCAACGCGTTATTTCGTCCTCTTCAAGACGTCCGAGTGCAATAAAATTTTCCTTTCCGTAAAATGCGATTTCACCATTCGCACTAAGACCGAAGCGGCAGAGCAAAATCCTTTTAATTTGTTCATATATGCGTATAGCCCTGGACTCGGCGTATAACCGTTTCATACTGTCCATGGATATGGAAATATAAAGAATACAACGGTTTATTCGGCTATCGCCTGCCTTTTCAAAATCGTTTTCAATTTTTCCTATACTGCAAAAATTTTTCGCAACGGTTCCTTTAGCGGTTTTTACAGATTTCATTGTAAAATACAGTCCTACCAGCACCATTAAAAGGAAAAACACGGCAAGTATAGTTATAATTACTTGTGGGTATTCAAAAATTTGCATTTAGTTAACTCCTGTTATCTATTTCTCAAAAATCGGAAATGCTTTTGTTCCTCCTGTCTTTGTAAGACCCATGCGTTTTGCAACATGCATGCTTTTTTCTATATCCCGTTTGGCAGCTCTTTTTCTTCGAAGGATTTCCTTCACCAAAAAGAAAGGATTGAAAGTGAACATTGCCTTTAAAACATCCCCTTTGGCTACTGCACATCTTTTGTATTCGGCCAAAATCTCAAAGAGGGCATACCTTATGGCATTCTTATCAAAACGCCCGGCAGCTGTCTTTCTCAGCCATTTTGCGTAGGCGAGGAATTTGGAAATATCCGCATTTTCCTTAAAATAGATGCCGCTAATATAAAACGCCTGCATTTCTTCATCCATTTCCCCTAAAAGGGAGGCATAATATTTATTTTGTATTTTAAGTACTTCTGTATGCTGTCTTTCAAGGGTTGTGCTTGTAATTTGCTTATCGTGAAGCCGATATATCAAAAGGCATTCCGGCAGGATCTGTATTTTTTGGTTTCCCATTACCAATCTTGTCCACAATTCAAGGTCTTCGGTGCAAGTGAGCGTTGTGTCATAACCAAATGTTTTCAAGACCTCTGCCTTGGCAATCACGCCGGGGTGCAATATGGGATTTGAAACGAGAAGCATTGCGCACAGTGCCTTATAATCGCACCGTCCACCCGCGCCGCCGGATGCATACACGCCATTTTTAACCGTTAAAAATCTGCAGGAAGATACTGCCACGTCCTTATGTTCTTCCATGAATTTATATTGCTTCTCCAATCTATCCGGAAGGCAGATGTCATCTGCATCCATTCTGGCTATATACTTACCCTCGCACAGGGAAATTGCCTTATTCAGGGACGCGGGAAGCTTTAGGTTCACTTCATTCGTATGCACCTTTATTCTTTCATCCCTGCGGGAAAAATCTGCAAGAATTTCGCCCGTCGAATCTGTGGAACAATCATTGATTATAATTAGTTCCCAGTTTTGGAAAGTCTGTGTTCTGACACTTTCTATTGCTTCTTCCAGGTATGTTTCACCGTTATACACACTCATAATTACTGATAGTAAAGGCTTCATTTTGTACTTCACCCTTTCTGTAAAACCATTTTAATTCGTTTGCACAAATTCAGGAAATAAAACGCGCTTTTATAGCATTTTTTCTGCATAAGAAATATAGTTATCCGGCTTTTAACAGAAATTTTTTCAAATAAAGCATGCGGAATTTTTTCATTATGAAGCGAGTTTATAATATTTCTTTTTAGCGCATCTACACTTTTAAAGTGATTTCCTTCCGCAGCCGCCGCAAGGATTGTAAAACACATAAAAGTGGAATATCGGCACAGCTGCTCTTCAAAATCAACCACTTTTTTCATATCCATCTTATAGATTTCATGTATGATATCTTCTACAAGACAAATTTGGCTTGTGTTAAACGCCTTTGACATGGAGTTTTCTCGCACGGTGTATAAATATGCCTCTTTTTTACTTATGTACACACTTTTTGCATGAAGATAGCAAGGAAGTGTGCAGCACAAATCTTCGCCGAGGGATATTTTTTCGTTTACATCAAGCTGATGCGGCGTTAAAAGGTCTCTTTTTACTGCCTTGCCCGATAAATAATAGGAAATATGCTGCATATCTTTATCCATTAAAAGCCTTGGATAAATGTTCTTTTCAATCTCTTCGTCTACGTAAAGTCCTTCTTCCAGACCATCATTCGTAACAGCAAACGTTTGTCCGTTTTTAACCCATTTATATGCGAAAGAAACAATTTCTGCGCTTGTGTCCTTTATAATTTTATATGCCGTTTCTAAAGTATCATTTTCAATGCAATCATCCGCATCCAGATTCAAAACATACGACCCACTTGCCACTGTGATTCCGGCTCTTCTTGCGCTGCAAAGCCCGCCGTTTGGTTTATGGACGACCCGGATTCGTGCATCCTTTTCTTTATAAGAATCACAAATCTCGGGGCAGGCATCCGGTGAGCCATCGTCAACCAAAATAAGCTCAAAATCAGGAAAGGACTGCCCTAGCACACTCTCTATGCAATTCGGCAAATATTCCTCAACCTTATAAACAGGTACTATCACAGAAAAAAACATGCTCATCCCCTATTTGTTTCTCAGTTCTACCAGTATTTTTAAAAGAAAATATAATTTATACTTTACACCGTAGGCGAATAGCCTTTGCCCAAAAGGCAGTTTGCCTATGGGATAGGACTTTAGCGTGCGCACCGTTTGCCTATGTGTGCACACAGTCTTTAGTCTTTCCTTTAAATCGGTATAACGAATATGGTTTTCTTTGGCATGCATAATCTCCTGCGCACATAACACTCTGCACATTGCCTGCCAGAATCTATCGATATAGATTTGATATGCCTCAGGGGCAATATCTTTTTTAAATCTTTCTTCAACAGCATTTATGAAAACAAGACTTTTTTCAAATCTGTCTTTTTTATAGGATTTGGAAATAGAGTCCCCGTTCCTGCAGTAATTATAAAATGCTTCGCGAATTCCTGTTGCCTTTTCTATGCAAAAAATATAATCTATCATAAACAGGGCATCTTCGGAAAGCATTTCCCGCTCGGAAACGAATGCAATATTATTTTTCTTTATACTATCGTGCCGAAAGAGATTTTTCCAGATGCTCATCCCGTATTTGCTGTCATCCGCGTCCTCCGGCAAAGCACCAACAATGCCCATTCGCAAGCGTTGCAATTCCTCTTTTGTTTCAAAATGCGTATCCGCATCAAAATACAGTTTTTGAACACACGCGCCTTCATCGTTAAATATATTTCCATCTACGAACAAAACGCCGGACATAACGAGGTCTGCATTATATTTTTCAGCTTTTTCATATAATGTTTGAAACATATCGGGCATAACATAATCGTCACAGTCCACAAACCCGATATATTTCCCCGTTGCAATCCCAAGCCCCGCATTTCTCGCCATGCCCGCGCCGGCATTTTCTTTATGTATCACTTTTATGCGAAGGTCTTCCTTTGCCGCTTTATCGCACATTTCGGGAGATAAATCGGAGGAAGCATCATCTACAAGGATGATTTCAATATCCGAAAGAGATTGATTTTTTAGAGAAGTTATGCACCTTTCCAGATACTTCTCCGCGTTGTATACAGGAACAATAATACTGACTTTCGGCTGTGCCGTCATGTTACCTCACCACTAATTTCTCATATTCTTTTTCTAAAATCTCACAGTACGTTTCCACACTTAAAATGTTGTCTTTTTCGTTTTTACAGTTTTCTTTAAGTGTATTGTAATACACTTCATTTTCCATGGTTTCTTTTAATTTTAATGCGATGCCCTCGGGCGTCAGTTCACTAACGAGAGTGCCTGTAACGCCGTCTTTTACAAGCTCTGCCATACCCCCGCTGTTCATGGTAACAACAGGTACGCCAAGAGCCTGTGCTTCCAGTATGGAAAGCGGACAGTTTTCGTAACATACGGACGGCAGGAGAAGCACTTTTGCCTCTCCCATAAGCTGCGTAAGCTTATCTCCGGTAAGAAAGCCAAAAAGTTTTACATTGGGAATATCGTAAAGCACGCTTTCATCCGGACCGCTTCCCGCCACCATAAAAGTATATTCGGGAAGAAGCCTTGCCGCATGGGCAAGATGCAAAACGCCTTTTTCCTTTGAAAGTCTTCCTACAAATACAATATAGTCTTTTTCGTTTCGGTCCGCTTGCAAAAATTGTTTTTTGTTTATAAAATTATGTATGGTAAGCGTTTTGCCTCTGTAGTATTCCTTTGCCGATAAAAGCTTATTTTCAAGAAAAAAGCTTGGACAAACAAACAAATCCACCTTTTTATACGTCCGCATCCAAGCATATAGCTTTGCCTCTAAAACCCCTAAAATACTTTTAACACGGCTTTCGTGAATGCATTTATTTTGGATGCAATGACGATAAGAACCCCGAATGCACTTTTCACATGGCTCATTTTTTGAAAAATTATACAGGAGGTGATTGGGGCAAATCATCTGGTAATCATGCACCGTCTGTACAAGGGGAATCCCTCGCTTCTTTATGCCGTAAATGATAGACGGCGTAAGCTGAAAGTTTATATTGTTCATATGCACGATATCGGGCTTAAAGCTATCGATTACCTGCATAATTTTCTTTTTGGCTTCAAACGAATAAAGTATTTTAAACGGATAAAGAAATCTCCCGATTCCCTTCCCATGGAAGTCCATATTCTGGGTATACTTGCCCGCGGTGTTCCCCACGGTGTTTTTTTCGTCATACATCCCGAAATATTCAACCGCATGCCCCTGCTTTTTAAACTGATCTCCAAGGGAAAGCATGTAGCTTTCACTTCCGCCGCGCGGGTATAGAAATTTATTTACTATCAAAATTTTCATAAAAGTGTTTCACTTCCCTCTTCTCTGTTCGCCTCCGAAACATAGCCGAACATTTTAAGCTCCGTACTTCTTACATTTTCCGAAAACCCGTCTCCCATCATCAAAATGGCAAGAACGCCTGTCAAAAGCGGATAATTCATCGTGTTATCCGTTGAAGATACAATAATAAGGTAAAGAGTAAGCATAAAGGTAAGAATGGCATTTTCCACTTTTCCCTTCCTACCAAAATACCATACACGCAAAAGCGTTATAGACACAAGCCATATCCCGTATCCCCAAAATCCCAAATCAATGAAGTGTTGGAGAAAATCGTTATGAACCGATGCCACACCTACTTGCATAAAGGTATTTAACTGGTAGGTAAGAAAGCCGATGCCGTTTCCTAAAAAGCCGGGGCTGAATTCATAAAATTCATCTACTGCATTGTAAATTTCAACGCGTCCGCTTGTGTTAATTCCTGCCTGTTCCAATAGTGCAAACGCATCGCCCTTTATAAGAGCAATATAGCCTATCAGAAGAAGGATTACGATACATGTAAGCAATGTAACGAGCCCGGCAGCTGTTTTTGGATTGTATCGTGCAATAAATTTTAAGAGAAATCCGAATGCCAGCGCTATGGCTATGGCAATAATCGCAATTCTTTTAAACGCCGATAAAAAGCAAAAAAGGCACAGGAAAAGTAAAATAAAATACAGTATGTTTTTCTTCGGCTTAAAAAGCATATAAATCAAATACGCACCGATACAGAACGCAAGCTCATGAATTTCCGCCTGTACGATAATATCTCCCGTTACGCCCGCAAAGGTGGTTACAAGGGTTATAAACTCCGAAAAATAGCTTCCAAGCCCATTTTGTGCGATAATGGTAATAATCATAAGAATGTTTGCAATTAAAATCGCAATCAGGTTATACCATATACCGCGCCTGCCAAAAATATAAAGCATAGCACCGGCTGCGAGCGCAAAAGATAACATATTGGTATATATAAACGAGCCGGAAAGTCCTCTGGAAATAACGCCCACGTCTACCGTTCCCGCAAACCATATAAAAAGCGAAACCACCGTAGTAACTAAAAGGGGAACACTGTATATACACGCTTCTTTAAAGGCAGTAAAACCTCTTGCAATATTCGGTTTATACAAAAATAAAAGTATAGCAGACGCAAAGAGAACAACGGCGAAAGCGTGGCGGAAGGTAACGTGCAGCCCTACATCAATGTATTCCGTGAGGAAATAGTACATCATTATGGCTAGAGCCATAAAATAAAACTCTTTTGCTTTCATAAGAATTTTATTTTCCACGCGCGCTTCCCCCTTCCTTATGCATCCGCTTTTTAAAGTGCGTTTTTATCTTTTACGTCCGAAGTATATGCCTTTTTATTTTCAATGGCTTCCGAAAGCAGTTTTCTTGCCGTTTTGTTTTGTTTAAAGGTTTCGGCTATGCCAATTTTATACGCAATTACAACTTCTCTGTGTTCTTCTCTTTCATCCAGTCTTAATCTGAATAATCGCATGATATCTTCAACCGTAATGTAATCCGAATCTTCCGTCAACAAAACAAAACTTCCGTTTCCGTTATAAATATACTCCGTCTTGGATTTTCCAAAAGCTTCTTTCAGGTGTGTGGTGAACATTTTAATAATTTCATCCCCCACATTTCTTGAATACGCACCGTTAATGTGTACGAGATTCGATATATCCACCATACAATACACAACCCCATCATCCAGAAGCTTTTTATCTTTGGATTTTAAGTATTTATCAAGATATGCCCTGTTATTAAATCCTGTCAGGTGGTCCGTATAGAAAATATAATTTATTATATCGCCTGTTCTTCCAAGAATAATTGCGCCCCCTGCGCAAAGAACAACGAGGAAGAAAAAGGCAATTAAGGTATACAGCGGTACATTCACACTTTCCCGTACAGATGCCGATGACAACACCGAGATATAACTTGCACCAAGGTATTTGTTATATTCGTCATTCGTTTTCATTGTGGTGTGATAAAGCGAAGTAAGCTTATCTAAAAGCGTATGGATTTCTTCTTCCACACCCGCTCGCAAGGCTGCATATTCTGTGTTACAAAGCTCCGTGCAGGTTTTATCAGAGGTGGCACATGCGCCGCCGCATCCCCTTGTACAATTTGTAAAGGTATCAATCACATAGGTACAATACGCAGAATCAATAATAGCATGCGCCTTGTTTTCCTGATGTTCTCTCCAGCTGTAAATCAGTTCATCATATGTTACCGTCTGATCTCCGACGAAATCCTGTAAATTCCGCTCATGCAGATTATCAAGAATATACTCATATGAAATATTCGTATTTCCCGACTCTCTCATTTTCTGGACATACGCGTCAATTACAGTAACAACATCTTCCACAATGCTTTCGTCCTTTGCATTGGCAATATTGTTGTTATCTATTCTTGTGGTATAGTCAGAAATCAGTACCGCCTTGTTTTTTGTGATTTGATACTTATAAATTTTAGAGAAAAGAGAGGAAACCTTAGCCTGTCTTAAATAGTTAAAATCATCCACAAGGTCACTAAAGGATACGCCCGTTTCTGTTGCCCGATAATAGTTATTTTGCTCCATTCTCTGGTACAAGGTTGTTAAGGTATTTTCTATGCTTGTATCAATTAGTTCCATCATCTCAATAAAATCATACGCATTTTCATCGAGATTTTCAATGGTGTTGTTTGCATGTGCCATGTTAACATACTTCTGACTGAACTGCTCAAAATAAACATCAAGCGTTTCGTCCAGTATGGTTCTTGCAAAGTCAGCGCCTTCGCCGCTATTTGCCGCAAAAGAAATAATAAATGTGCTCGGCTTATATATGTATTCTTCGCCTTCTTCCAGTTTTGCGTCCTTCTGCGCCACCTTATCCTTATCCTCAATGGGCGTTATATTGATTCTGGAAATAAGACTATCCACCGAATAAATGCCGGTAAGCCCCAATTTATCCACAACCTTTGATAGTACCGCCGAGGATTTGATTTCATTTACGTCCAGCTTATCCCCTGTGGGTGCTAGCCCTTTTTCTGCTTGTTCGTCATTATAATGAATAACCTCGGACGCTATAAAAGTATTCGATGCTGAAAGCTTAAAATAAATAGCATACGTTGCCAGAAGGCAAAAAACGACTATCAGCGGCAAAAGCTTTTTTAAATATCTTAAAATTTGAAAATTTTTCATTTTTTCCTCCCTGTGACTCTTATGCCTTTTTGGGGAATTTCTTCGAAATTCGGCGAAGCATCAAAGATACATATGCAAAAGCCGCAAATAGTACAAGCGTTTTCAGTTCACGCATCAGGGAAACGCCGTAAATCGTTACTGCGATACACTGATTCATCCTGTGATTTGCATACTCTCTGCCTGCGCTTATTGCCTCTTTTTCAAATCCTTTTATACTTTGGTAGATGGAATCCACCAAAGCATCTACCGACGTAATAATTTGGGCATTTGGATTTTGGGAAGAAATTTTGTTCATCACCAGCGTATTATCCATAATTTCCTTTTCGTTGGAGGCTACATAATTACTGAAATCCGTAGCCATAACCGACAGCTCATCAACGCCGACCTTCGTTCTTCCCATATAGTATTTACCCGCCTGATCCCACGTAGGAACCAGTACCACGCGCGTCATCTCCTCGCTGTACATATCAATCGCCTGATTGCAAATGGAGTACGATACATCATTTTTCTGCCTGTCGAAATCAACGTTTTTATTTTGATATGCGAGTCTATCCACATATTCATTTTTGTTCCTTGCAACGCCGTTTTGTAAAATAAGCGACCTTAAATTTTGGCTGATTTGCGTTTCCTTAAACTGATGCACCTTACCGGCAATGGAATTAAATGTGCTGCTATTAGATGTAACAAAGCTCGAATTTTTTTCCGCCATACCGTACAAATAATTGAGAACGGACATCGTTTCCTTATCGAAATACGAAACTATATCCATGTATTCCATTTTCGAAAAATCCGGATTTTCATCGTCCAGCTTAAAATTATCGGTATATTTTTCTATGTAGTATTCCTTGTACGCCGCCGTAATCAGTTTAATCACATTTTCTGCATCGAGATGGTCTGTGTCTTTAGAGGCATGGTATTCCACCGCAAACTCCGTGGAAATGTGGTACTGGGTTTCATCTCCCACGCCGCCTTGCACACACGGGTATACCGCAAGGCAGTTTTTAAGCTGTTTTACCTTCACATCTTTGAGCGCGCCTTTCTTTATGGCTCTATCCACAACTTCGTCGCTGATAATCTCCGCCATATTGTAGCGAGTACCATTGGAATTGAGCGCTTGCGAGGCTTCGGAATAGTTCAGCGAAATAATGGCATGCACAGACTTTTTCAGTTCCACATGGTTAAAAACACCGTATACCATCGTCGCTACAAAGCACAAAAGGATAATCCATGCATTAAAATATTCCGCTGTTTTAAAAATTTGTGTCCGCTCTGCACGATTTACATTTTTAGACCGAAAATATATAGATATTACCGCTGTCAGAAACACCACACCAATACTTAAAATCATTAATTTTTGAAGTATTGCAGTAATCATTTTCCCTCTCCCTCACAAAAATTAAAATTTATTAATATCAATAACAACCAGTTCGGGCTCATTATTTATACGAAAAACATTTGAATTTTCAAGCCCGCCACTCACAATAAGGGGTCTTCCGGCAGCCACATATCTTCCGTAAACAAACTTGCCGCCGCGCTCGGGCAATACGCCGCCCTCATGGGTGTAAAGCGGACCGAAAACAGGAATGCGTACAACGCCGCCGTGGGTATGCCCGCAAAGCATTAAATCGCCCCAAAACTCCGGCTGGAATTCTTCGAAAATAAAAGGCTCATGAATGGCGGTGATTTTAAGGTTGTCCGGATTTTCATAGATATAATCCGTAAAGCTTTCTCCCGCATATGACCAGAACGAAGACGGATTAGAGGTCAAAACGCCGAATATGTCAATTGTCATTGTTTTAACCTGTATCGTGTCTTTTTCATTTTTTAAAACTTTTATTCCGGCAGTTTCAAGCTGTTCTTCGAAAGAATCTTCTAAATTTAGAAGTGCAGTTTCATCCCTATTATTCGCATCAAATCCAAATTTCGTATCCAGTTCCTTTTCGTTTAGCGGAAAATCATAAATACTTTCCACTTCGTTGTTGCCGTATATGTAATAGGAAGGCGCGATTTTGGAGAGTTTTTCCGCTAAAGCCACAGCATACGCCGTATCTTCCTTTGCCGAATCCACGATATCGCCGGTGCAAAGGATTACGTCCGGCTTCAACGCCTCAATGCGGGACAAAAGTGCGGCATTATTTTCCCCGTAGGCACAGTTGTGTAAATCTGAAAGCTGAATGACCCGAACCCCGCTATCCGCCTTAAGACTGCTTACGCTATAAAACGTTTCCCGAAAATTTCTGTTCCCGATGTAGTTGCCCATTACAATGACAATTGCGGCAGCAAAACACACAAAAACCATACCCAGAACAAAGAATTTAGTTGCGCGGATATTCTTTTGGGTTTTCGGCGTCAAAGCATTTCTCTTTTTTGTTTTTACTATCTTTATTTTGCGATTGCCGCCATATACGGAATAGATATACGGCACAAGCATGTCTTTACATTCTTTTTTAAACTTTTTAAAATCCTCGGTGCCGTGATATGTAACAACAACCAGCCTTTCATCGGCTTCGGTCACTTCAAACGTATCCGCCCAGGCGTCATCAAATTCATCTGTTACCAGTTCCTTGAAAAGGTCGTTTATTTTATCCCGCATCCTTCCAAAGTCTTCCGTATACTTTTGGTTATCCATACTACCAAATCCTTACTTTTATTTTTGATAAAGTTTGCATGTTTCCTTTGCAACATCCTGCCAGTTATATTTATTTAAGATAAATGTATCCGCGCCGTTTCGAAGATTTTCCACAAGCGCACTGTCATCACACATTTTCTGCAGCTTTTCAGCCAAATCTGAGACATTGCCTTTCTTAAAGTACATTGCCTTATCTTCCGCCACCGCTGTGTTTTCAGGTATATCTGAACACAAAAGCGCATTTCGATATGCAAGGGATTCTAAAAGGCATAAAGACATGCCTTCAAGGTCAGAAGGCAATACGGTTATATAGGCATTTGAATATATTTCGCTTAAAATGTCGCCCGATATAAACCCCGTAAAAATAATGTTTGGATTCCCTGTTGCTTTTTCTTTCAGCTTTTTTACATAATCATCCGTATCACTTGTATCCCCTGCGATAACAAGTTTTTTGTTTGTTTCAATGCTTTGATAGGCATCCATTAAGTAGTGAATTCCTTTTTCCGCAGTCAGTCTTGATACCACCGCTATATATTCGTCTTTTCGAAGACCATATTGCTCCGTTATAAGCTGTGCATCTTTTCTAGCGGGACGGCTTATGCCATTGTGAATGATTACCGTTTCGCGGCCGTATGTTTCTTTAAAATAATCGTAAGCCGCGTCGCTTAGCACAATCACCTCATCTGCATATTTCGCCAGAATTTTTTCACCGAATTTTATGTATTTTGAAGCAAATCCCTTGCCCCATTTTTCCCGCTGCCAGTCAAGCCCGTGCACAGTGGCAACACATTTTTTACCGAAAAGCTTCGGAATCCAAAGTGCCGCGCAAGGGCCTTCCGCATGAAAGTGAATTACATCATACTTCCCAAAAGATGCGGCTATAGCGGCTGTGAAGGACGCTATCATTGCGGAAAGTCCGCGAAAATTAACCGTCCAAGCCTTTTTTATTTTAACACCACGATACATGTTGTTTTGCACCGTGCCCACATATTCGTTTTCAACCTTATCGGATGCACGGTTATAGCACGTAACATCCAGTCCCATTTCGCAGAGCATCGGGCATAGCGTTGTGAGAACATTTTCTATCCCGCCGCGTCTTGACGGAACAACCTTGTGCCCAATCATAGCAACTTTCATTTTCTTCACTCCAAAATCCGATTACCGTCCCGTAGCTGTAAGCATGACGATTGGTGTCTTCAGCATTATTTTCAAATCATTTCGGTATGTTCTTGTCTGTATGTATTCAATATCCATTTCGACCCATTCTTCAAAAGGGACATCATTTCTGTTTTTATGAATCTGCCATGTGCATGTGATGCCGGGCGTTACAAGAAGACGAAGGCGCTGATAATCTGTATAAAACTTAACCTCCCGCGGAAGGGGCGGGCGGGGTCCTACGAGCGTCATATCGCCCTTCAGCACATTAAAAAACTGCATGAGCTCGTCAAGAGAAACCTTCCTTAAAATCTTGCCGACTCTTGTTATGCGCGGGTCCTCCTTCATTTTAAATACCGGACCGTCCATTTCATTTTGTTTTGCCAGTTCCTCTATCATTTTATCTGCATTGGCACGCATGGTCCTGAATTTATACATATAAAATTCTTTCCCGTGGCGCCCTACCCTTACCTGCTTATAGAAAGGGCCTGCACTGGGGTCGTCAATTACAATGATAATGGCGATTATAAACATCAGGGGCAGAAAAAACAATAATATCAGGCTCGCAAAAAAGATGTCGAAAAGTCTTTTCTTTTGCCAATAGGATGCGTATGATTTTTCAATAATTGCTTCCAATTTTTCTCTTGTTCTTGCATCTACCTTATCCTGCTCAATATACGGCATTACAGCACACTTCTTTCTGTCATTTTCATTACAGACATAAATTCTGTTTTTCTGTTTTCGGATAAATAAAATTTCTCAAAAACTATATTTTTATTTTTAAAAGCATCATTCCCGCTTTTTTCAAGATACCCCGGGTGGAATAAAACTTCTATATCCCTGCCGTCGTTCTCTGCTTTTTTGTCATACTTTTTCAAGATTTTATGCACTCTTTCGGCATCCATCTTTCCTGAAAAAAGAACGCCCAAAAAATAAGCAGGGGAGATTTTAAACTGCTTTGCCCTCCGTTTATTAGCGAGCCATAAAAGCTTCAAAAGCCACTGTTTTATGCAGTTTACAGCGCTGTACGAAAAGTAAAGCGACGGCGTTTTTATGTACGGAAAAACGGGTTCTATAGGGATTCTCATATACTCGGGCGTAATTTTTTCATCTTCTAAAACCTGTAACAGTGCCCGAAACACAGCCGGAAGCATATGGGTATGCTGATGACTGTCGATACAAAAGGGTGTATCCTTTGGAAGAATGCTTTTCCAAAACAAAACCTGCGCTTTTATTTCTTTATATACTTGCGCCCTAAGCTTTTTCCCATGCAGTAAATTGTGTTTAAAAAGTCCGCCGAAGGTGTTTTTAAAATTTCCGTTTTTATCTGTAAGCAAATCGATTTCATCAGCATCCGCCATGCACGCGCCTTCCACAAGGTTTAGGTGCAAAGCAACACGAACATTTTTGTATTTTACGATTTGGGATAAATCCACCGCTTCAAGATTCGGAAACACACTCACTTTATGGAGCGCACCTTTCTCGATGCACTCTAAAATGTGCATCGAAGCCTCGTCGCAAAGCCCATAATCGTCAGCACTTATATATATCATTTACGCTTCACCTTCTGCTCCAAGCTTTATGACTATTGTATCCTCAATCACACCCACAGCATCCTTGGCGGGCCATTTCCCCAAAGCTTTGACCTCTTCGCGCTTTGTCATCCTCTTCTTTTCTTCTCCGCTTACAAAACTATAGTTTTTACCGCAATAATCATTAAGCGCACTGCATAACACGCTTTGCCCTACGGTTTCATCGTCTGCACGAAGAATATACCCGTCCGTGATGCCGGTAATATCCGGGGGAAGGTTTACGCTGTAGGCGGCGCTGTTTTCAAGCGCCCCTAAAACAAGAATTTTGTCACAGGTTTCCGTCCCCGCGGTTTGCTCTATTCTATCTGCTATGCGAAGCAAAACGCCGTAGGACTTTTCATAAGCCATCTGCGCCTTATGATAGCTTACATTGGCAATCACTACCTGGCCGGCAATGATTACTAAAGCCGTTATCAATACGGTCCAGCATTTGATGCAGGTATGCATTTCCTTTCCATCCGTTCCTCTTTCATACAGCACAATGAAAAAGAGATAAAAGACGGCATATCCCGTCCGCATCAAATTATGATAGTCAACACCGGCATTTAAAAAGGCAAGCGCTCCTGCTCCGGCGATAAGCATACCGCCAAGAATGAAAATCACAAAAATGTTAGCCGGCTTTTTATACAGCTGATTTTTCACGATGTATTTCAGGTAAAGACAAAGGGTAAACACCATCACAAAAACATGCAAAACAAAATAAGCGGTTATCCCTTTCGATGTATCAAAGAAAAAGCTTATAAAGGTTTCCTTGATTGTATACAACGAGCCCGCCAAATCCAAGCCTTTGAGTGACGCTGTCGCATTGATTCCCTGATAGTCTAACAAATTTACGGAAAAAATGCTGAGAAGCCCCTTCAGGATGCCGGCGTATAACGCCATCCCCAAAATGCCAGTCAAAAGCATCTGCACGCTTTTTTTCAGTGTCACAAGAAAAGATGCATGCTGATAAATAATTTCGTCAATCAGCCAAAAAAGGACAAGCATAATGGTTACAGTTATGTACGCCTGATAAATGCCGCTCGAAAGCGCAATCAGTGCGGCGGCGAGAAGGTAGCGGGGCTTTTCCTTCGTCATATATAGCGCCGCCAAGGCGGAAAGGAAGAATGCGATGCTGTACCCATCTGCCACATAGTTATACATCATAACGGAAGTGACCGTAGGAAACGAAACGATAACTGCACCAATTAAAACGGCTGTGATTTTTTTCTGCACACGCAGTATTCTGCAAATGCATACAGCGCCCAAAGCATGAAACAAAATGGCGATCATGCCGCTATAAAACGGCAAATCATAAAAGGAACTAAAAGAACATACAACCGGCAGAAACCATCGTCCGAGTGCAAGCATATTCTGGGAATCATATCGAAACACCAGAGAGTCCCAGTTGGGAAGCCAGTTTGTAATTTTATAGAAATGCGCCACAAGCCCTACTAATAGCGCCGCGAAAAAACAAGCCTTCCACTGCGGTAATATATACGTATTTAGTTTTTTCCATACTTTTTCAGGCAAGCTTACCACTCCAGCCATTTTAATTTATGCAAAAATTTCCCATACAGTTTTGCATACAATTTTACACCTATAATGCGTTTAATAAACGTCGTGCGTTTCGCCGAAGGAGAAGTCCACGACGCACAAAAATGATGAATGGAATACGTGTTCGGGGTGATTATCTTTCTCCCCGTATAGTATTTCATGGGGCAAAGATAGTCTTCGGGCAGCATTTGTATCCCCATAAAAACCTGATTTTGGTTTTGCATATTCATGCCGAGTTTTTCCATGGTTTTTGTGTTTCTATCGGGGCAAGGCGTCAGGTCATACGAGCCATCGGGACGTATAAAAGATATATCATCATAATCCCTAAGGAGTGCCCCAACCAGTGCATTTCCTTTTTCACAGGCAAACCCGAGCCCCGTTGAAATAATCCCGTTATCATCAAATCCCATAAAGCCGTTTTCTTTTATAAGAGCATCTATGGGTTTTAAAAGCTCCACGTCTGTATCAAGATATATACCGCCCGCATCGAAAAGCACCTTAAGCCTTGCGTAATCACTTACAAAAGCCCATTTCCCCGCGTTATATGCTTCTCTGGCATACTTATTTTGCTTTATATCGAAGTTTTCTTCATTTATGCAAACGATTTTATAATCGGGGCAGTATTTTTTCCAGCTTTCTATGCATTTTTCGGAAAGGCGGGGCATTTTCCCGTTCCCAAACCAGCAATAATAAATTACTTTTGGAATTGGCATGTTTTTCTATTCCCCCTGTATAGTTCAAAAAGCGTTTTAAAAGCAGCTTTGTTACACGCAAAATTTACAAGCACGTATATGCCCACAATCCATATGGAATGGAGGGTGCCGCAAAGCAAAAGCTTTAAAAAGGAAACACCGCTGAAGGTATCCACATAAAATACTGCCATAACAAGCGCAAAAACCGCGCCGTTTGCAAGGAGAATTTTATATGTGCACATACAGCTTCTTTTTAAAACCTTTCTGTTTGCATAATTGGTCGTCACGATGCCGCGGTATAAAAGGGCGGCAATTGTGCCGAGTATTGCACCGCATATGCCCATATACAAAATGGCTACGACGGAAACTGTGATGTTTATAACCATTTCCCATATTGCATAGGAACGGGTTTTTGCAAAGCTACCTGCATATTCAATGATGCCATTTGCAGGCAATTTACCGTTCGCAATAATATTCATCAAAGCAAAAAGCAGTAAAAGAAACGCATTTGTGTACTCCGCATCGTTTATGCCGCTTGTATATATCTGAATGAGAGGCAATAAAAACACCGCCATCAGCGTGTAAATAATACAGGTTGCCATTATGTAAAAGGTTTCATACGCTTGAAACAGTTTATCAAACCTATCTCTGTTTATATGAAACATTTGCCCCAGCGCAAACGTAAAGGAAGAAATGACGCTGGTTATAAAATTCTGCACCTGTGAAAAGAAGATATTATAAATTGCATAAATACTTACCGCCTTAAAATCACAAAGCATGGAAATCAAAAGTACGTCCGTATTATTAAATACCATGCCTGAAAGCTGATGCACCAAAACGGAATTTTTCTGGGAAATCGCCTCAAAATCCGGCTTCGCTTTTAAATTAAGCCACGTATAGCGGCGTTTGGCATAGAAATATAAAAACACAAGCTGCATAAGGGCAATGATGCAATATACAAGCTGAATCAAAATAAGGCTGTCTGTCAGCATAAGGACGAGAATTTTGCCTATATTAGAAACAAGCTGCAATGCGGTTTCTGCGTTATTTATTACGTACTTTCTTCCGTCTACCTCCAAAAGTATCCTGTATTTCGCCTGCACAAAATAGCTGAAAAGCGCCGGTATGGCATTTAGGATAACAATAAAGAATAAGATAAAGCTATTGATGGAAGTAGGCACCCAAAACGCGTAAACCGCTGCAATAAGCAGCACAATCGCAAGGTATATACTGCCTGTTTTTATATAATACGCATGGGTTGCGGAGAGTACCTCGCTTGCACTTTTATAATCCTTTTCTCCAATTTTCTTATACAGCGCCTGTGTGGTGGCAAGCCCGACCCCCGCCTCTAAAAGACACATATATGTAAAAATTTGTTTTATCGTAGAGAGAACACCATTGACTTCCGAACCGAAATTTTCAAGATATAATCTCGGCAAAAGGAAGCTCATGGATATAAGCACAACCTGATATATAAGCGACGTTATTAAGTTGTTTTTAATTCTTGCGTCCCTTTTCGCCAATCCGCCACCTCCCCGTTTTATTTACCAAAGCAACCCGAATTATACGCAGTTACAAATATAATCCGCGGTGGCGTTTTCTTTCGGAATAACTCTGCCGGGATTTCCTATCACAATGCTATGGTCGGGAACATCGAAATTCACATAGGTAAGGGGGGCAATCAGGGCATCGCGCCCGATTTTAACATTGCCTACGATAACTGCATTTGTCCCAATCCAACAGTTATCGGAAATTCTGGGTGCGCCTTTGCGCTTTCCCCGATTTTCCATCCCTATGGTTACGCCTGTACCGATATTGATGTTTTTCCCAAGACGTGCATCCGGATGAATAATCACACGCCCAAGATGCCCGATATAAAAGCCTTCGCCTATACTTGTCCTTGCCGGAATTTGAATTTGCGTCTTATATGAAAGGTGCATAAGCCGTACCATGTAAAAAAGCTTTACGGGCAAAAATTTACATGTGTTTGCCATTCTGAAGGCTTTTATATATTTAATTTCAAGCGGTCTGAAAATCTTTTTTAAAAACGGTTCACCGTTTTCCCCGTAATATCGGTATAAATCTTTTTCAAAAATACTATTCATGAAAATTTCACACTCGTTTTTCTAAGCTTTTAGATTAATCCTTCGCAAAAACCCAAAGCGTTTCTTGTACATTATCTTTTTCGTCGCTCAAGTTATATACGCTGAGTGTAACGGTTTCGCCGTGTACCTTTTTATATGTAATGGATGGCGTTTTGCCTTCTGCAATTTGTCTTTTTATGGCATCATAATTGAGAAAACTCATAACCGCTCTGTGAAAATCCGGATGCACAATGTCATGAATATATTTTTTCAAAAGCTTTGAGAAGTTTTTTTCCTCTTCTTTGTAACCAAGATATGAAGGCATCAAAATACGGTGTGCATCATCGGTTTCGAGGGACACTCTGTATATGCCGTTATAATGCTCTTTTAAGACAGATATCATCGTATCTATCTCCCGGATGCCTGTTTTTGCATAGATATATTTTCTGTCCTCATCTTCCGAAATACTGTTTTGCTCCTTATTTTGGTAATACCGGGCTTTTGCTTCATACATTCTGATTTCGGCTTCCCGTACCATTTCTTCACAGTTGGTGTTTTGCGTTCTGTAAGACGTGCCGATTGCTACATTATATCCTACGGGTTTTAATTGCTCGATAAATGTTTCTATATTCTGTTTAATTGTTTCCTGCTTTGTATTTTTTACAAAGACTAAAAATTCATCCCCGCCCATACGATAAATTCTATGCCCGAAAAACACCTCTTTTAATGTGTTGGCAATATAGACGAGCATTTCATCGCCTGCGGCATGCCCATATTTGTTATTGCGGATATGAAGCTCATTAACATCAATGTAAATACAACTAAATTCTTCCGGCTTTTCTTCGTCTAAAGTCAGGATATCCTTTTTATAGGATACACGGTTTAACGCACCGGTAAGAGAATCCGTTGTGGCGGCAAGTTCTGTTTTATTTAAATGCTTTTTGTTGTATATGGCAATGGAGAAACAAACGGCAACATCTTCAAGAAGTGTTCTCGTAATAGAGCTTTTCTTCGGGTTAATTGTTCCCAGAATGCTTACATGGTTATTTTGGTCCGTAATAATTGCAAAGGATATATCCTGAATATTGTGCTCGGATAAAAATTTATACAGTTCAGGATTTGTTTTGACAAGATGCCCGTTCGGGATAATGCGCATAAACCCAAGCGTGGATTTATTCACCTTATGCAAATTTGCTGCATATCTGAAAAGCTCGCCGACAAAATATTTCCGTTCATCACCCAATAAAAGCTGTTCTTTTAAGGAAGGACGAATATAGTTATAATCCTCCCCGTCCGTATCCACGAAAAAGGCGGAACGAGCACCGGAAAATTCCTTTAATCTTTTTAAAGCCTCGATCATACTCTTGTGCTGCTCTGTGATTTCCAAAAGCAGCTTTCGAATGTTGGAAGATTCGGCTGTTACTTTAGCCACGTTCTTCTCTCTTCCCAGTATTATACCGATATAAATGATTATAATTAAAATGATTAAAGAAAAGGTAACAGTCAAATTGCGGGACATTTGATGCGTTTCGGCAAATACCTGCGTTTCATAACGGGCAAGCATAATCCCCCAGTCAAAATCCTCAATCGTAGAATAATGAATATACAAATTCTCCCCTGTACGTATAGACTTAAAGGAGCTATATCCCTTATCCGTTGAAACCAGCGCTTCATAGGAATAGCCATCGTTATACCGACGGGTTGCAAGCTCTGACAATTCGCCGGGGTTATTTTCAATTGTATCGATAACAAACTTTCCGGTTTTTTTATCGTAAACAAAAAGCTGTGCATCTAGTTCACTTGCCATTTGGTTATACTTGCGGCTTAGAGTATCGAGATGAATTACGCCATATAAAATACCCACCGTTTGATCTTTTACTTTTATGGGGACAGCGCTTCTTACAATTTCTTTTCCGCTTCTTGTAAGGTCAGGAATTCTTCCGCTTATGTATTCGCCGCGGGCGGCTTCTTCCGCAAAAGAAATTTTACCGTTTAAATCAATGGAGCCAACTTTAGTGAAAAAAACATTATCGGGATTTAAGATACCGATATTGGAGAACAGACCAATCGGTTTAAAGGAGTCAAACATAAGAGAATAGCTTTCGCCATCGGCATAAAGCTTTGCTGCAAAGTTTGCCATGGTAATCAAATTTTCTCTGTCTGATTTTATCTGCAGGATAAGGTCATCTTTAATCTGTTTTGTCTGAATATGCAGCATTTCGTACGCTTCATCCTCAGCATTAAAATAAAAAGAAACAACCATACTAAAAAACACTGTACATATTAAAATTGCAGTCACAATTGTATAAAAAACAGTACTGTAATTTTTCCTTTTTTTCTCGTACGTGATTGCCATTTCTCTTGCATCTTCTTTCTTATTATAAAATTAAAAAGTCACACTCTTTTTTATTATACTCTTGTTTTAAAACTTTTTCAAGTATTTTCATGTTTTTTCGCGTTTTTTCTTTGCTGAAAATCACCATAGGAAGATATGCACTTTTTGCTCTCCCTCTTTTTCAGCTTCCACGCAAATTCGTTCCACGCGGGAAAGCGCATCCGACATAGCACCGACTGTTTCTGAAACAGCGGATTCTACGGCACGCAAAAGCATATTGTAATCAATTCTGTGGCTCTCGCATTTTGCGCGTCCCTCCGCCTTATATCCGCCGCAAACAAGGTACGTCTTTCCGTGAGAAAACGCCGTAGACATAGTTCTGCCGCAATCAGCACACACCGCAATTCCAAAAAGGCGATTTTGAAACCCTGTTTTTTTCTTTGGCGTTCTCGCTTTGGTTTTTTCCCGCACACTGTCCCATGTATGTTGGTCTATAAGCGGTACATGCGTGTTTTTTACGACGGTCCAGTTTTCCCGCGGCACGGCACAAGTCACCTTGCATTTAAAGCTTGGTTTCTCCGTTTTCCCCTGTACGGTATGCCCGAGATATACCTCGTTTCGGAGTATTTTCCCCACCCTTCCGCTTGTCCATTTCTCCGCTTTGGGAAAGGATTCCCTCGCGGAAGGATATTTTTCCTCTCTATAACAGGACGGGGTGGAAATCCCCTCCCTATTCAAAGCTTCCGCAATCCAAGCGGGCGTTTCTCCCTTCGCAGCCAGTTTAAAAATTCGTTTCACCACTTCTGCCGCCTTTCTATCGGGTATAAGTCTATTTTTGCAGGCGGGGTCTTTTTCATAGCCATAAGGCGCGAAGCTTCCGATATACTCACCGTTTTGAATTTTCATATGGAGTGCCGCACAAATTTTATCCGATATATCAGCGGCATACAGTTCATTGGTGAAATTATGAAGAGGCGTTAAAATACGCTGGGCGCGGTCCCGTTTTTCTGAATCAATCCCTTCCGTTACGGCAATGAAGCGAATGCGATGCTGCGGAAACACTTTGTCCAAAAGCTGCGCCGTATCGCCCATATTTCGCCCCAGGCGGGATAAATCCTTTGTAAGCACCAGATTTATCCGTTTTGCCCGCATATCCGAAAGCATGCGCTGCAAGGCAGGACGTGCTTCCATGTCCGTCCCGCTGAACCCGTCATCCACATACTCGTCCCAAACCGAAAAACCGTTTTCCTTACAAAAAGACAGAAGAATTTTTCTCTGGTTTGCGATAGAACTGCTTTCCCCTTCTCTTTCGTCTTCCTTCGATAAGCGCATATAAAGTGCCGCCCGCCACTTCTTAATCATGCTTTTCACCTACGGTTATCTGCCGCACCTTTCCGTCTTTTGTATGCACGAGAATTACAAGCTTCTTTTTCATAATTTTGCACCTCTTTTCTTGACAATCTTATGCATCTTCGATACAATAAATGCGGAGGAACAGAATATGAACATACAGAAAAAACTTTTTGCTTTGCAAGACTTAAGCTATCGTGATTTTCACGCCGCTTTAATGCCAAGCGTTTCGAAAGAACGGATTATCGGCGTGCGTGTTCCTGCGCTTCGCCGTCTTTCCAAAGAACTGGCAAAAACGAAAGAGGCTTCTGCCTTTATTAAATCGCTTCCCCACACGTATTATGAAGAAGATAATTTACATGCGTTTTTGGTAGAGCAAATCGGAGATTTTCAGGAAGCCCTTTTTGAAACTGAGCGTTTTTTACCCTTTATCGATAACTGGGCAACTTGTGACATGTTTTTCCCGAAGGTCTTTCAAAAACGCAAAGCGGCGCTTCTTCCGAAAATTCGCGCGTGGATTTGCGCTGACGAGGAATATGTTGTGCGCTATGGAATAGGGCTTCTTATGCGTCTTTTCCTGGACGAGGACTTCTCCCCCGTCTACCCTTTAATGGTAGCATCCGTAAAGCGGGAGGCGTACTATATAAAAATGATGGCGGCGTGGTATTTTGCAACGGCGCTTTCAAAACAATATGAAGCCGTCCTCCCCTTTTTGAAAGAAGGATGGCTTGAAACATGGGTTCATAATAAGGCTATTCAAAAAGCCGTGGAAAGCCGCCGGATTTCACCCGAAATAAAAGCGTATTTAAAAACGCTGAAGCGGTAACCGGAGCCTTATCACATGGTAAGCGCCTGTTTGCCGCAGGCACGGCATTTTTTAAAGCACTTATCAAGATTAAATGCTACCCGCGGCAAATACCCCAAATCCTCTAAAAGTGTAAATAAAGGAAAGAAAATTGCCATGGGAGGCAGCATGACGGACACCACCCAAGCTGTTACGCGGTATGCGCCGGTCACCAGCATCCCGGAAAGCCACGAGGGCGCCCATGCAAGAAGCCTTAGAAGTGGCGCTTCCAGACTAAACAGGAGCGAGGAAAGCCACTGGGACGGATAGTTTGCGCCTACAATGGTTATCCAGAAAATCCCCATGAGCATCAGGAGCATTACGGGAAACGCCCATAGCTTCCCCGTTAAAATTCTATCGATTTTTCTATCGCGGGCGTCCGCATCCCCGCCCACTGTTTTCAAAACCTTTTTGCTGATTTCCTCTGCGGCGGAAACCGTATCATAAATAATGGTTTCCTCCCCCTTCGTATCATATTCGCACCTGTCGGTATACGGACACATCGGCGGCTCATTTGCAACCCGCGCCGCCGCAGATAAAAGCGCGGAAAGCCCCTTTCCGCTTCTTGCCGCCGTACCGATTACAGGAATTTTCAGTATTTCCTCTAATTTCACAAGGTCAATCTCTATATGTTTTTTCTTCGCTTCATCCAAAAGATTTATACAAAGAACGACGCGGGATGTAATTTTTAAAATCTGCAATGCTAAAATCAAATTGCGTTCAAGACATGTGCTGTCGCACACCACAATGACCGCATCCGCCCCGCCTTCCAGAATGAAATCTCTTGCCACCTCTTCCTCTGCGGAATGTGCCGACAGAGAATAACAGCCGGGCAAATCGACAATTGCATATCGCCTGCCGTCCGCCTCGGCATATCCCACCGCATTTGTCACCGTTTTTCCGGGCCAATTTCCCGTATGCTGCCGCATACCCGTCAAAGCATTAAACACTGTGCTTTTTCCAACGTTCGGATTTCCCGCAAGCGCCACTACGATATCCCCGGGTGCTTGTTTTTTTATTTGAAGCGCGCCACGCGTGGCGGCTTTGCCAACCGATTCAACTGTAAGACCCATGTTCTATCCTTCTCTTTCTATCAAAACTTTTGCCGCGTCTTCTTTTCTCAGCGCAATCACCGCACCGCGGATTTGATACGCCGTAGGGTCACCGAGCGGGCTTTTTCCAAGGCACGTTATCACAGTCCCCTCGATAACACCAAGGTCGCGAAGCCGCGTTTCTATACTGCCGCCTGCCTGTAAGGCTTTCACCCTTCCCCGCTCGCCTCGCGACAGCGCATGTAAATGCATATCCTTTTCCTCCTTTCTTTTTGTTCTCATTTACAGAATATGGCAAATTTTTCATTCCTGCTACATATTCTAAAAATTTCACTTGCAAAACAAAAAGATTTATGGTACAATACATTCGTCACACAAGCTGAATATTTTTTTAATGCAGGATTTTTCTTTAAGAATAATACTGTACTGTTTCATATGCGTTCAAATTTGAGTTTGGTAAAAAAGCAAACTCCGAGATTTGGCGCATGCGAAACGTACTTTCCTGCCCAATTCAGTTTGTGTGACAACAACACGGAGTTTGCGTTTTTCATGCGCACTTCGGTGCGCATTTTTTAATTTCGGGAGCATGCAACATGTTTAAAAGGTACACAAACAAGAATCTGGAATTCAGCTACAGCGCTTTATTATATCGCCATCTCGGATGGATTATAAGATTACAGCGGTATGCGTTCTTGCTTTTCGGGATATATCTGCTATTCAAAGGCTATTTTCTACCCGCGCTGTGTTCCGCAGGACTGGGTATTTCTTTTTCATTTATGAACTTTTTACTCTTAAACACCCTCGCCGAACTCAGAGAAAAGGCTGACGGCACGATGCGCCAGCACCTCCAAATTATTCAGCTACTCGAAACCGATTTACCCCAAAAATAACGGACATAAAAACGCCCGCTATAAAACGCGGGCGTTTGTGTGTTTACTGTTTACTTTTTATTCTACCTGCAAAACCGCAGAAGCCGCATGCATCACGGCAAGCTTCCCGCTTTCATAGGTAAGACCGCCTTGCATATAGGCAACAAAAGGCGGACGGATAGGACCGTCAGCACTGATTTCAATAGAAGAGCCTTGCGTGAAAGCGCCTGCCGCCATAATCACCTCATTCTGGTAACCGGGCATTGCCCACGGCTCGGGACTGACAAAGGAATCAATCGGGGAAGCCGCCTGCAGACCGCGGCAAAACGCAATCACGCGTGCCGCGTTTCCAAACCGAATTGCCTGAATGATGTCATTGCGGACATCGGCAGGGCGCGGGCATACCTCATACCCCAGTTTTTCCATAAGTGCCCCACAGAAAACAGCACATTTTACAGCCTGTGCCACCACGTGCGGTGCCATAAAGAAGCCCAGATACAAATCCTTCATAACGCCGAAATTGGCGCCGCCTTCAAGCCCTAATCCGGGTGCTGTGAGGCGGTCTGCCGCAAGACGCACATATTCTTCCTTCCCTGCAATATACCCGCCGGAAGGCGCAATCCCGCCGCCGGGATTTTTAATAAGAGAGCCTGCGAAAAGGTCTGCAAAACAAGGCTCTTTTGTTCCTACAAATTCGCCGTAACAATTATCTACCAAAATCAGAACGTCATTTCTTCTTTCACGGACAAATGCCGCAAGGCGTTCCATATCCGAAACCGAAAAGCTTTCCCGCCAGGCATAGCCCTTCGAGCGCGTCACAAACACCGCTCGAACTTTCTCGTTTTCGAGCGCTTTTTCAATCGCAGGGAAATCAAAGGTGTCGTTTTTAAGGTCCACCTTTTCATACCCGATGCCGAACTCCTTGAGTGAGCCGCCTGTATCCCCACAGATTACATCCGTTAAGGTATCATACGGGTCACCCGTAACAGACAAAAGCACATCCCCGGGGCGAAGCACAGCAAAAAGCATAACTGTAAGCGTATGCGTTCCGGAAATAAAATGCGGGCGCACCAGTGCCGCCTCTGTGCCAAATACATCGGCATACACGCGGTCCAGCGTATCGCGTCCCAAATCATCATATCCATATCCCGAAGTCGGATTAAAGTGCGCACTGCTGATTTTATGCTTTCGAAAAGCAGAAAGCACCTTCGCCTGATTTTCTGCTTCTCTTTTCTCAATTTCAGCAAAAAGCGGACGAATGTCCGCTTCTATCGCCGTGCTTGCACTTTGTACGCGGGCGTCTATTCCAAATTCCGTCATTATATCACGCAATTTTGTACACAACCTCTCAAAGTAAAAGCTACATTTTTATTGTTCGTCTTTTCACTCCGCTTTGTAGCCGAGCGAAAAGGCTTTTTTGTTAATTTCCAGAAACTTCGGCGGAACGGTGCGTTCGATTGCCGAAAGCCACTCTGTCTCGGGAATATCCGTATACGCCGCTAAAACACCGATAAGCACAACGTTTACAGCCTTTTCACTTCCTGCATTTTGTGCCAAAGAAAGCGCATCCACCGCTTTCATATCTACGCCCTTGGCGTCGATTTTCCCTGTAATATCCGCGGGATATTCCATTTTGCCCGTAATAACAGGCATGGGGTCTGTACGCTGGGTATTCAAAATGAGCTTACCGCCTTTTTTCAAAAACGGCAGATAGCGATAGGCTTCCAGTTCCTCAAACGCCAGAACAATATCCGCTTCTCCTTCTTCAATAATCGGAGAATGAATTTTCTCCCCGTATTTTACATACGTTACAACGCTACCGCCGCGCTGTGCCATACCATGCACCTCAGACACCTTTACATCGTATCCGCCATCCTGTGCAACACGTCCCAAAATGCGGCTTGCAAGGAGTGTTCCCTGTCCGCCGACACCGGCTATCAGTATATTCATTTTACTTCCTCCTTTGTAAGCGCACCAAATTTACATACGTTCATACAAAGACCGCAGCCGTTACAAAGGGTTGTATCAATTACAACGCCATCTTTAAAGCTTATTGCGGGGCATCCTATCTTCATGCACATCTTGCAGTTTTTGCATGCGTCTTTATCTACAACCGCTTTTCCCGTATATTTAACACTCTTTAAAAGTGCACAGGGGCGCTGCGCAATAATGACAGAAGGCTCTTCTGCCGCCACTTCTTCGCGTACTACCTTTTCAAAGGCATCTACATCAAAGGGATCTGCAATGACAACTCTGTCGATACCTACTGCATGGCAAAGTGCCTCCAGGTCTACCTGCTTTGTAGGCTCACCTTTAAGTGTCAGCCCCGTGGTGGGATTTTGCTGATGCCCTGTCATACCTGTGATAGAATTATCGAGAATAATGGTCGTAGCCGTACCCTTATTATATACTACGTTAATAAGACCGGTAATACCGGAATGCATAAACGTGCTGTCCCCGATAATGGCAACCGTTTTCGGGTCCTTACCCTTTGCCATTTCCATACCGTGTGCCATGCCGATGCCTGCGCCCATACAGATACAGGTGTCAAGGCTTTCAAGCGGGGCAAGTGCCCCGAGGGTATAACAACCAATATCGCCTGTTACGCGCAGCCCCAGTTTTTTCAGCACATAGTGCATCCCGCGGTGCGGGCAACCGGGACAGAGCACCGGCGGACGAACCGGAATCGGTTCTTCTGCGCGAACGGTTTCCGGCTTTTCTTCCCCGAGAATTTTTTCACGGATTAAGGAAGCCGTAATTTCTCCCATAATCGGCATAAGAGATTTTCCTTCTACAGGAATTCCAAGCCGCTTTACATGGTTTTCGATAAAGGGGTCAAGTTCTTCAATTACATAAAGCTTTTCAACATTTGCCGCAAAGTCGCGAATCAACTTTTCCGGAAGCGGGAAAACCATACCAAGCTTTAAAAAGCTTGCATCCGGAATGGCTTCTTTTGCATAAAAATAGCCAGTACCCGCCGTAATGATACCGATTTTTTTATTGTTGTATTCTACGGTGTTAAGGTCTGTGTTTTCGGCAAATGCCGCGGCTTTTGCGAGTCTATCTTCCACCGCCACATGTCTGCCGCGTGCCATTGCGGGCATCATGACATACTTCATGGCATCTTTTTCATACGGCTTATCCCCTGCTGCTTCTCTTTCCCCAAGTTCTACAAGGCTCTGGGAATGGGCAATACGGGTAGAGAGACGAAGGAGGACAGGCGAGTCAAATTCTTCGCTTAAGGCAAACGCCTTTTTCATATATTCCTTGCACTCGCCGCTGTCAGACGGCTCCAGCATCAGCACCTTTGCCGCCTCTGCGTAATGCCGGCTGTCCTGCTCGTTCTGCGAGCTGTGCATACCAGGGTCATCTGCAACACAGATAACAAGACCGCCGCGTACACCCGTATAGCCTACTGTGAAAAGCGGGTCGGCCGCCACATTCAGTCCCACATGCTTCATGCATGCACAGCTTCGTGCGCCGGCTATGCTGGCACCGATTGCCACTTCCAGCGCCACCTTCTCATTCGGTGCCCACTCCGCATATATTTCTTCATACTTCGCAGCATTTTCTGTGATTTCCGTACTCGGTGTACCCGGGTAGGAGGAAAACACCTTCACGCCCGCTTCATATGCGCCGCGGGCAATTGCTGCATTTCCGAGCAATAACTCTTTCATGCTCACACACTCCTTTATTTTTTATGCTTTCTTTCTGGTAACTACACTTACGAGCGGGGTGATAATAAGAGAAACCGCCATTGCCGTCACACCATAAATCGGTGCATTTCCAATTGCACTCTTAAAACCGCCTGCAAGCGTCTGTATAAGCGTAAGAACACCAACAACACAGGTGCCGCTTAAAAGGCCGCACCATGCACCTGCTTTTGTAATCCACTTTGCACATACGCCCCAGATGAAGGGACCGATAAAGCAACCGGCTACAACACCCCATGAAAACGACATGATGTTTACGATGAAGGATATATTTCCGATTGCAAAGAGGAACGAAAGCAGAATAAACAAAAGACAAAGTGCTCTTGTCAGCATCATTTGCTTTTTCTTGTCATAGTCCGGTTTTACGACCGGAAGAAGATCTACACTAATGGCAGAAGAGCTGCTGAGTACAATTGCCGACAGCGTGGACATGGACGCCGACAAAAGGAGAAGCAGCATAATTGCCAGAATAGCCGTTGTAAAGAGATTTACATCCCCAAGGGCTGCCAGCAGGGTATTCGGCACGACGTAGTCAACGCCCCCTTCAGGAAGCCGGTTTGCAAGGAAAATACGTCCCAGAGCGCCCGTTAAGTATGCACCAACACCGATAAGAAAGCAGAATGCCGTTGCCACAACAGTAGCTGTTTTGATGGAACGCTCGTCCTTTATCGCATAATACTTGCTGACCATCTGCGGAAGTCCTAAGGTGCCGAGGCTTGTCAAAAGAATATTAAATAGCAGCGGCTTCCAACTGCTGCCGCCGAAGGGGTCTAAAAGATTTACGCCGTCCGCCTCGCCGTATGCACGAAGCTTTTCCATAGCGCCCGAAAGACCGCCGACCATATCATGATTTATCAAAATGGCAACCATACAGACAATACCGAAAATCATGATAATTCCCTGCACAAAGTCTGTACGGGAAGATGCCACATAGCCGCCCAGTACCAGATAAATACTGGATAAAACTGCAATCACAAGCATAATTACCCAAACATCCACGCCCGGGAAAATTACGTTGAACATAGAGCCTAAGCCCTTGTATACCGCCGCTGAATACGGAACAAGAAATACAAAGATAACCAGTGCCGCATATACCTTCATTGCCGTACTTCCAAACCGTTTTTCAAAAAATTCAGGCATCGTCTTCACACCCAGCTCATGGGTCATGGTTCTTGTACGTTTTGCAAGAAGAAGCCACGAAAGAAGACAGCCTAAGAGAGCATTACATACACCAATCCACATGGATGCAAACCCTATATTCCAGCCGTGTTGTCCTGCATACCCTACAAAAATAACTGCCGAAAAATAGCTGGTGCCGTAAGAGAATGCCGTGAGCCACGGTCCGATTTTGCGTCCGCCCAGAAGGAAGCCCTCCATTGATGATGCGCGTTTTGTGCTGTAAACACCGATGCCAATCATCAGCGCCGCAAACAGCGCCAGCGCAATGCCTGTTACCAATTGTACGTGTCCTAAGTTTACCATTTTTTCTACCGTCCTTCCATACTACAAAAATCTATATACACCTCACACGCCGAGGGTATACACTACATGGCTTCGCCCTTAAGCTTCTCACTCTGCTCGTTTGTGATAAGGGCATCGATAACCTCATCCAGGTCTCCGTTTAAAAATGCATCAATTTTATAAATTGTAAGCCCGATGCGATGGTCACTGATTCTGCCTTGCGGGAAATTGTACGTCCGGATGCGTTCACTTCTGTCGCCGGTACCCACCTGACTCTTTCTTTCCTGCGCAATGGAATCATGCTGCTGTTGCTGCATAAGATCATAAATGCGGGAACGAAGAATTTTCATACCCTTATCCTTATTTTTATGCTGACTCTTTTCGTCCTGACAGGAAACCACAATGCCGGTGGGAAGATGCGTGATGCGAACGGCTGAGTCTGTCGTATTAACACACTGTCCGCCGGGGCCGCCCGCGCGGAATACATCAATTTTCAAATCATTGGGATTAATTTCCACTTCCACTTCTTCCACTTCGGGAAGTACGGCTACCGTAACGGTAGAGGTGTGAATGCGCCCACCAGATTCCGTTGCCGGTACGCGCTGCACTCTATGCACACCGCTTTCGAATTTCAAACGGCTGTATGCGCCCTGTCCTTCAATCATAAACGAAATTTCTTTAACGCCGCCAATGTCAGTAATATTCGAACTCAGTACCTCGATTTTCCAGCGTCTTGCTTCGGCATACATGGTATACATGCGGTAAAGGTCTGCTGCAAAAAGCGCCGCCTCATCGCCGCCTGCGCCGCCGCGAATTTCTACAATAACGTTCTTTTCGTCATTCGGATCTTTCGGCAAAAGTAAAATTTTCAGTTCTTCGGAAAGCGTTTCTATTTCTGCCTTTGCGTCTTCAATTTCAGACTGCAGCATTTCTTTAAAATCCTTATCGGTTTCCGTTTCTAAAAGCATTTCTGCTTCTTCAATCGTTTCTTTTGCCTTTTTATATGCACGGTATTTATCTACAATCGGGGTAATATCCGAATGCTCTTTGCACAGCTTTCGCCACGTATCCTGATCGGCTATGACCGCAGGGTCGCTGATTTTCTCGCTTAATTCCTCGTGCCGCGTTTCAATAAAAGATAATTTCTCAAACATCGAATTCTCCATTCTGCAAATATATACTAGGCTATTATACCACAGCAAAGCGGGTTTGTCAAACAAAACTGCCCCTTTTTCGGTCATTTTTCGCAAAAAAATGTACCGCGGAAAGTAAGTCCCTCCACGGCACATATTTTTCTTACAGCACACCAATAATGGTGCAGGATTTATTCAGCATCTCCCAATATTTGATACATAGACGAAGCGGTTTCTTTGGTGGCATGCTCGCTTACCGCCAGCACCCGGAGTTTTACGCACTTTTCTCCAAAGCCGATTTCCACCATGTCGCCCACTTTGACATCTGCGCCCGCCTTGACGGGCTTACCGCCGATTTTGACGCGTCCTGCAGCGCAAGCCTCGTTTGCCACCGTGCGCCGCTTAATCAAACGGGAAACCTTTAAAAATTTATCAATTCGCATATTGTTTTTCCTCTTTAGCCTTCCGCGCCCAAAAGCTTTAGTACGCTATCGGAAATAGCTTCAATCTTTGCCTCAATATTTCCTCTTGTTACGCCGGCGTAAATCTTAAACTTCGGCTCTGTGCCGGAGGGACGAAATGCTACCCAGCTTTTGTCTTCCAACTCGAAGCGAAGAACGTTTGAAGCAGGAAGGTTCACCTTTGTTTCTGTATTTGCCAAAAGGTCACGACGGACCCCTATGCCAAAATCCGTATATGCCACAACCTTTGACCAACCAATCGTTTCCGGAACATCTGTGCGAAGTGCTTCCATGATGGTCTTTATTTTTTCTGCGCCGTCTGTTCCTTCAAAATAAATGCTTTTTGACCATTCCTTATGAATACCGTATTTTGCATACAACTCACGCATCACATCGCAAAGAGTCATGCCACGGGTTTGATACCACGCTGCCATTTCTGCAATAAGAAGTGCGGCGGAAACGCCATCCTTATCTCTGGCATAGTCACCTACGAGGTAGCCGTAGCTTTCTTCAAAGCCAAAGACAAAATTCATATCGCCTGCTTCTTCATGGTCTTTTATCGTGTCTGCAATATACTTAAAGCCGGTTAATACGTCCACAAGCTCCACGCCGTAATGGTCTGTTACGGCACGTACCATTTCACTTGTGACAACGGTTTTAACTACATACGGATTTTCCGGCAAAAGTCCAAGCCCTGTCTTTTGGGACAAAATATATTCCGTCAAAAGAATACCGGTCATGTTACCCGTAAGCGCAACAAACGTACCGTCTGCCTCGCGGGCTAAAACGCCAACACGGTCAGAATCGGGGTCTGTGCCGATAATCAAATCCGCCCCCATTTGATTGGCAAGCTCAATGGAGAGCGCGAATCCTTCTTTATCTTCAGGATTCGGGCTTTTTACCGTAGGAAACGCGCCGTCCGGTACTTCCTGCTCGGGTACAACATATACTTTTTTAAAGCCGCCGCGCCTGAGCACTTCTTTTACGGGAACTGCCCCTGCACCATGAAACGGCGTGTAAACAATTTTAAGCTCCGCCGCCGTCTGTTCGAGGTCCTTATGAATCATCTGAGACATAACAGCTTCATAATACGGCGTATCCACTTCTTCATTGATAAGACGGATTAAAGGGCTGTCCGGTGCGCTTTCGGGAATGTCCCCAAAAATATCAATGCCTTCCATTTTATTCAGAATGTAGTCGGCAGCTTCATTCGCTACCTGCCCGCCATCCCTGCCGTATACTTTATATCCGTTGTATTTGGCGGGATTATGGCTCGCTGTTATCACAATACCGGCTTCGCATCCCAGGTGCCGAACTGCAAAGCTCAGCTCCGGTGTGGGACGAAGCTCGGTAAAGAGATAGACCCGAATGCCGTTTCCTGCCAAAACTCTTGCCGCCGCCATTGCAAACTCCGGAGAATAATGGCGGCTGTCATACGCAATTACAACGCCGCGTTCCTCCCCGCCCTGCTCCTTTACATAAAGGGCAAGACCTTGTGTTGCACGGCGCACCGTGTAAATGTTCATCCTATCCGTTCCGGCACCAAGAACGCCGCGAAGACCGCCCGTGCCGAACTTCAAATCAGAAAGAAAGCGTTCTTTGATTTCCTGCTCGTCATCGCCGATAGCCATAAGCTCAAGCTTAATTTCATCGTCGAGTTTATCATATGCAAGCCAAGCATTATATTTTTCTAAATAGCTCATATTCTTCCTTTCTGCTTAGTATAGGCATAAGAAACCCTTATGCCTATACGTATTTATACTCTATTATTTTTTAAAACGTGAATGCATTTGCAAGATAGGCTTCAAGGTCTTCTATCTTGATTCTTTCCTGCTCCATGGAATCTCTGTGACGAATGGTTACGCTGCCGTCGGTTTCACTGTCAAAGTCATAAGTAATGCAGAAGGGCGTACCGATTTCGTCCTGTCTTCTGTACCGCTTACCAATGCTACCGGCTTCATCATATTCGCACATGTATTTTTTGGAAAGCTTTGCATACAGCTCCCCTGCGCCTTCCGAAAGCTTTTTGGAAAGGGGCAGAACTGCCACCTTAATCGGTGCCAGTGCCGGATGCAGACGAAGTACCACGCGGGTATCGCCGCCTTCCAGTTCTTCCTCATCGTATGCATCGACTAAGAATGCAAGCGTCACGCGGTCTGCACCGAGCGACGGCTCAATGCAGTACGGAACGTACTTCTCGTTTGTAGTCGGGTCCATATATTCAAGGTTTTCACCGGAATGCTGGGCGTGCTGTTTTAAGTCAAAGTCAGTTCTGTCTGCAATGCCCCAAAGCTCACCCCAGCCGAACGGGAACATAAATTCGATATCCGTTGTGGCATTGGAATAGTGGGACAGTTCTTCCTGTGAGTGATCACGCATCTTAAGATTTTCTTCGCGGATACCCAGAGAAAGAAGCCAGTTTTTGCAAAAGTCCTTCCAGTAGCCGAACCACTTCAGGTCTTCGCCTGGTGCGCAGAAAAATTCAAGTTCCATTTGTTCAAATTCGCGAATACGGAAAATGAAGTTACCCGGTGTAATTTCGTTGCGGAAGGATTTACCAACCTGTCCGATACCAAACGGAATTTTTCTGCGAGTTGTACGCTGCACATTCTTAAAGTTTACGAAAATACCCTGTGCCGTTTCGGGACGGAGATACAGTTCGGAGCTGGAGTCCTCTGTAACGCCCTGATACGTTTTGTACATCAAATTAAACTTGCGAATATCCGTAAAATCATGCTTGCCGCACTTGGGGCAAAGAATGTTTTTCTCGTGGATATATGCAAGCATTTTTTCATTCGACCAGCCGTCAACCGTTTCAGCACCGCCGTTTTCTGCCATGTAATCTTCAATAAGCTTATCGGCACGATATCTGGATTTACATTCGCGACAGTCCATCAGCGGGTCGGAAAAGCCACCGACATGTCCGCTTGCAACCCAAGTCTGCGGATTCATAAGAATTGCCGCATCCAGTCCCACGTTGTAAGGCGATTCCATGATGAATTTCTGCCACCATGCACGCTTGATATTATTTTTAAACTCAACGCCTAAAGGGCCGTAGTCCCAAGCGTTGGAAAGACCACCGTAAATCTCAGAACCGGGATACACATATCCTCTGCCCTTACACAGATTTACGATTTTTTCCATTGTCTTTTTAGTATTTTCCATTGTCCTCTTTCCTTTCTACCGATTTTTAGGGCATACTCTCGCTTCCGCCCTATCGCTCGCTAAAAGCTCCCGCGCAAGACGCACAGTGCTTTCCGCAGTAACGCCTTCTATTCCTTTGAGGATTTCCTCAGCCGTCTGGATTTTATCATATAAAAGCATGTTGCGACCTAAAACCTGCATTCTGCCGCTCACGCTTTCCTGTCCCATTATGTAGCTTGCGCGCATTTGAGAAACGCTTCGTGCAATTTCCGCTTCCGAAAGCCCGTTTTTGCAGATATCTTCAATCTCCTGAAGGATAAGAGAAGAAACCAAATCTGCATTTTCCGGCGAAACACCGGCGTAAATATTGATCATGCCGGCATTCTTAAACCCTTCGGGAGAGGCGTATATGGAATAGGCAAGCCCTCTTTCTTCCCGAATTTTTTGAAAAAGACGGGATGACATGCCGCCGCCGAATGCACCGCAAAATGCAGCGAGTTCAAATCGCTTCTCAGAATTCTGCGGAAGTCCCGGAAAGCCCATGGCAATATGGGTCTGCTCAATATCCTTTTCTCTTTCGCTTCTTCCCGCACAAAAGGGAACTGCGGGGTATGCCGCAAAGGACTGTCCTTTAGAAAGTGTGCCAAAATATTTTTCCGAAAGTTCTATAATCTTTTCTTCATCGTAGTTGCCTACAACAGCAAGCACCGTATTCCACGCCGTATAATACTTTTCCATAAAGTGGCGAAGGTCTTTTGCCGTAATGGCTTCCACCGTCCGGCGTGTGCCTGCAATTCCATAGCCCAATGGGTCATTTCCCCAAACAATTTTGGCAAGGCTCTCCTGCACAACGTCCTCAGGAGAATCCTCATACATGCTGATTTCCTCCAGAATAACGCCGCGCTCAAGCTCCGTTTCCGCTTCTGCAAGAAGAGAATTGCGGTACATATCCGATAAAATATCGAACACCGTTTCTACATCTTCGTCTACACTTTTTGCAAAATAACACGTGTATTCCCGTGTGGTATACGCATTAAGATTGCCGCCGATAGCATCCATTTCACAGGCAATCTGCGCCGCCGTGCGCTTTTCCGTCCCTTTAAACAGCATATGTTCCATAAAGTGACTTATGCCGTTTTCAAAAGGTCTTTCGGCGCGTGAGCCGACACCGACCCACACGCCTACGGATACCGAACGGACATGCTCCATTTTCTCGCCTACAATGCGCAGACCGTTTTTCAGTTTTATATTCAACTTAGTTTTCTTCCTTTGGTAATACTCTTGCAAGGTTAATTCTGCCCATCTTGTCGATTTCTATAACACGAACGTCAATGGTGTCGCCAATCTGTACAACATCTTCAACCTTTTCAACGCGCTTGCGGTCAAGCTTGGAAATATGCACAAGACCGTCTTTTCCGGGAAGGAATTCAACAAATGCGCCAAAATTCATAATGCGAACAACCTTACCTGTAAATTCCTGTCCGGGTTCTACATCGCTTACGATGCCCTTAATAATGCGCATTGCTTTTTCGCCGGCTTCCTGGTCGATGGTAGCAATATACACTCTTCCGTCATCCTCGATGTCAATTTTAACGCCGGTTTCTGCAATAATCTTCTGAATAACCTTACCGCCTGTACCGATAACGTCACGAATTTTATCCACGTCAATGGTCATGGTCATAATCTTCGGTGCGTATGGAGAAAGCTGCGGACGGGCTTCGCCAATGCAAGGCAGCATGATTTCATCTAAAATCTTAATACGTGCTTCGCGTGTCTGCATAAGAGCACGTTCAATGATTTCCGGTGTAAGACCGTCAATCTTAATATCTACCTGAATGGCAGTAATACCATCTTTTGTACCGGCAACCTTAAAGTCCATATCGCCGAAGAAGTCCTCAAGCCCCTGAATATCCGTCATGGTGATGAAACGGTCTTCTTCTGTTACAAGACCACAGGAAATACCGGCAACGGGTGCCTTAATCGGAACACCTGCATCCATCAGTGCCAGCGTACTGCCGCAAACACTGCCCTGGGAGGTGGAGCCGTTGGAGGAAAGCACCTCGGATACCACACGGATGGCATACGGGAATTCTTCCTCGCTGGGAATAACCGGCTCAAGTGCACGTTCCGCAAGCGCACCGTGACCGATTTCGCGGCGACCGGGTCCGCGGGAAGGTCTTGTTTCGCCTACGCTGTAGGACGGGAAATTATAGTGATGCATGTATCTCTTGTATTCTTCGGTATCAATACCGTCAAGCATCTGCTGGTCACCCATTGCACCGAGGGTTACAACGGACATAACCTGTGTCTGCCCGCGGGTGAAAAGACCGGAGCCGTGTACACGAGGCAGAAGGGCAACTTCTGCTGCGAGAGGACGAATGTCATTCAGACCTCTGCCGTCAACACGACGACCTTCATCCAAAATCCAGCGGCGAACAATATACTTTTGCAGTTTGTACATAACGCCGTCGATTTCTTCGGGTGTAACTTCCGTATCTGCATACTTTGCGTATACTTCTTCGTAAACGGGCTTTAAACGTTCATCACGCTCTGTCTTATCGTTTGTATCGAGTGCTGCCTTTACTTTATCTGTAAATTCTGCACGAATTTCTTCAAAGAGCGTTTCGGAAACTACGATGCGTTCATATTCGCGCTTCGGCTTGCCGATTTCAGCAGCTACTTCTTTAATAAATGCACAGATTTTCTTAATTTCTTCATGTGCCATGAGAATGGCTTTGAGCATGACATCTTCCGGCACCTCGTGTGCACCGGCTTCAATCATATTGACCTTTTCGGCAGTACCTGCAACTGTCAGCTGCAGTGTGCTCTTTTCTCTCTGCTCTAAAGTAGGATTGATAATGAGTTCCCCGTCAACCAGACCTACCTGTACACCTGCGATAGGACCTGCAAAGGGAATGTCGGAAATGCAGATTGCGGCGGATGCACCAATCATAGCAGCAATTTCCGGAGAATTGTCCTGCTCTACGGACATAACGGTTGTGATTACAGTTACGTCGTTTCGAAGGTCAGACGGAAACAGCGGACGGATGGGACGGTCAATTACGCGGGAGGCAAGGATTGCCTTTTCGGAAGGCTTGCCTTCTCTGCGGATGAAGCCGCCCGGAATTTTACCGACAGCATACAGCTTTTCTTCATAGTCTACTGAAAGCGGGAAAAAGTCAATCCCCTCTCTCGGCTTTGCACTCATGGTTGCGGTTGCCATTACAGCAGTATCGCCGTAACGCACCAGAACAGAACCGCTTGCAAGCTGTGCGAGCTTGCCGGTTTCAAAGGTCAGGGTTCTGCCTGCAAGTGTGGTAGAAAAAATCTTTTCCATTGTTTTAAATTCCTCCAAAAAATAAAGTATTTTTTGGCCGCCGGGTCTAGCACTTATATAAATGCTTTTTTGAAAAGCACTTATATAAACGCTAAACCGCCGACAGCCCTTCGGCATACATAGTATGCACAAAAGCAATTGATAAAATAACAAGGCTTGCCGCAAAGTTTCCTCTGCGGCAAGCCACTTTGTTACTTTCTCAGGCCGAGCTTTGCGATGAGCTCACGGTATCTTTCGATATCCTTTTTCATCAGATAATTCAAAAGACCGCGACGCTGACCAACCATCATGAGAAGACCGCGTCTGGAATGATGGTCCTTTTTGTGAACCTTCAAATGTTCATTCAGGTGGTTGATGCGCTCCGTAAGGAGAGCTACCTGAACTTCCGGGGACCCGGTATCGGTTTCGTGCACTTTATACGTGCTGATGATTTCGCTTTTCACATCTTTCTGCATATCTTTCACCTCC
The DNA here is from genome assembly GCA_045648645.1 of Clostridia bacterium. Classification (GTDB taxonomy): domain Bacteria; phylum Bacillota; class Clostridia; order UMGS1883; family UMGS1540; genus SIG447. The sequence continues at coordinate 44,167 of JAZROH010000112.1, forward strand.
TTGTTCGCTATAATCCCCATGCAGCATAGCCCAAGGTCGGTTATTCCAAAAGCCAAGCCACAGGTTTATCTATGATATAATACCATATATTCTCGCGCTTGTCAATTATTTTGTAAAAATTTTTTCTTTCAGGAAATCGACTGCCAGCGCAATATCCGCCGCGGGGTCATCGCCGCATTCCCTTTCAATGGTAAGGAAGCCGTTATAGCCGATATCGGAAAGTGCTTTCAGGTACGCGTCAAACCGAACGTTTCCTTGTCCAAGCGGTGTTTCCAGATACGTGCGTCCCGCATTCATATATTCAATGCCGCCTTCGGCAAAACGTCCGTACACGTCCTTCGGGTCCATGCCTACGAGCATTACCCCGTCCTTCGCATGTGTGTGTACAATATAATCCTTTAGAATGGATACGCCTGCAACCTCGTCGTCCCCCGCTACCATTACAAGGTTTGCCGGGTCATAATTTACCGCAACCCCGCGAGAACCAAGGCTATCTAAAAATCCACGGAGAATGTGGCACTTTTCCTGCCCTGTTTCCATTGCAAAATACGCTTTTGTCTTATCTGCATATTCAGCAAGCTCTATGCAGGCTTCCCGCATGATTTTGCGTGTATCATCCTCTTCCTCCGGAATAACACCGATATGGGAAGTTACAATATTGCAGTCCAGCGCCTTGGCAAGATCCAGAATGCGTTTGGACTTTTCAATGCGGGTCTTGTTCTCTTCGGCATTCACGAAGCCGTGTCCTCCAAAATCACCACAAAGTGCAGAAACAACAATATTATTTTCTTTTAATGTCTGTTGCAGCTTCCCAAGCATGGCATCTGTCATGTTTTCGGGTGCCATATCCCCTTCGGTTGCATAAACCTGCACACCCTGGGCGCCGAGCTCCGCTGCGCGACGAATCCCCTCCAGAATATCAAGCTTAAAGCTGTCCGCCATTACACCAATTTTAAAATCCATTTTTACGCCTCCTTTTTCTTTTATTATACCATACCTTATTTTTTTGTCTTTATCAATACGTAATTATTTTTTTTGCATTTTTCCATATTATGACTATATGCTATTCATTTTTTTACTCTGGCTTTGTTTCCAGCTTCAATGGATAATCGCCGAGCTTATTAACTTTAAAACCGTTTGCCTTATAGGTTTCGTAATCAAATGCTTCCAATTCGTCAATGGCAAGCTTATGAAATTCATAAAAATTATGCCACCATTCATAATCCGTGCCGAGTTCTGCCGAAAGAAAAGCATCCGCAATGTCGCATCCCATTTTAGGTGCTACATAAAACGCGCCCATTGCAAGAACATTTACGCCATTGCCGGTAATTGCACGTCTTGCCGCCGGTACGCTTTCCACAACACCG
>JAZROH010000113.1:0-13385 GCA_045648645.1 Clostridia bacterium
CAAGTGCTTCGGTAGCCTTTGCATTGGCATCGCCATCATTGTAGGTAGCTTCCCATTCTGCTGCAGCTGCCTTTACAACGTCGCAGGAAATGGCTGCAACCTGCTCGCGCAGTCTTTCGCGCAGCTGTTTTGCACCAACTGCCATACCAAGACCGTGTTCTGCGTTATCTTCAAACAGGGAGTTTGCCCAAGCCGGACCGCGTCCCTTCTTGTTTGTGGTGTACGGTGTGCTCGGTGCACTGCCGCCCCAGATGGAGGAACAGCCTGTTGCATTGGAGATGTATGCTCTGTCACCGCAAATCTGGGTAACCAGTTTTGCATACGGTGTTTCACCACAACCTGCACATGCACCGGAGAACTCGAGGAGCGGCTGATGGAACTGAGAATTCTTCACGTTCATGGGTGCCGCCAGAAGCTCTTCTTTATCGGAAACCTTTGTTACGGCATAATCGAAGCATGCCTGCTGGTCACGCTGAGAATCGATGGGCTTCATAACAAGTGCCTTTTCCTTTGCCGGACAAACCTTTGCGCAGTTGCCACAGCCGGAGCAGTCCATAACCGTTACGGCAATGCCGAATTCGTACTGTCCGAGGTCCTTGCCGTTCATCTTCTTGTGCTTCATATTTGCGGGTGCTGCAGCTACTTCGTCAGCATTCATAACAACGGGACGGATAGCAGCATGGGGGCAAACAAGTGCACACTGGTTACACTGGATACAGTTTTCGGGAATCCATTCGGGAACGTCAACTGCAATACCGCGTTTTTCGTATGCAGCAGTACCCTGCGGAAGGTGACCGTCCACATAGTCAACGAAGGTGGATACCGGGATCTTATCGCCAGCCTGCTTTTCACAGGGCTTTAAAATGTTCTTTACGAAGGACGGTACTTCTGCTTCTGCCTTCGGTGCTTCTTCAGCGTTCTTCCACTCTGCGGGAACTGCAATCTCTTTAATATTCTTTTCGCCTTCTTCGATAGCGGCGTGGTTCATGCTTACAATCTTTTCACCCTTGGAAGCAAAGGAGCGAACAACTGCATCGCGCATGTAGCCTACAGCATCTTCAAAAGGAATAACGTTTGCAAGCTTAAAGAAAGCAGACTGCAGAACGATGGAGGTCTTGTTGCCAAGGCCCAGTTCCTTTGCAATGCCGATAGCATCAATGGTGTAGAGAGAAATGTTGTTCTCTGCAATATAGCGCTTCATCTTTGCGGGCAGACGGTCAGAAAGCTCGTTTACATCCCATGCGCAGTTTAAGAGGAACTTACCGCCGGGAACGAGATCCTGTACCATATCATACTTGTCCACATAGGACGGATTATGACATGCTACAAAGTTTGCCTTATTAATAAGGTAAGTGGATTTAATCGGCTTTTCACCAAAGCGCAAGTGGGAAACGGTAATACCGCCGGACTTCTTCGAGTCGTAGGAGAAGTACGCCTGTGCATACAGGTCTGTGTGGTCACCGATGATTTTAATGGAGTTCTTGTTTGCACCAACTGTACCGTCAGAGCCAAGACCCCAGAACTTACATGCCGTATTGCCGGCTGCGGAAGTATCGGGGTTTTCCTCGCGGGGCAGGGAAAGACCCGTTACATCGTCTGTAATCGCAAGCGTAAAGCCGCGAACAGGTTCTGCCTTGTCAAGGTTTTTGTAGGTTGCGATGATATCGGCAGGAACGGTGTCCTTAGAGCCGAGGCCGAATCTGCCGCCTACAATCATGGGAGCGTCTGCACAGCCGGTAAAGCATGCGCAAACATCCAGATACAGCGGTTCACCGATAGAGCCGGGTTCCTTTGTTCTGTCAAGAACAGCAATCTTCTTGCAGGTTTTGGGAAGTGCTTTCAGGAATGCTTCTACCGGGAAGGGACGGTACAGGCGAATCTTAATAAGACCTACCTTTTCACCCTTTGCGGTGAGGTAATCGATTGTTTCTTCAATGGTATCACAGATAGAGCCCATTGCAACGATAACCTTTTCCGCATCCGGTGCACCGTAGTAATTTACAAGACCGTAGTTTGTACCAATCTTTGCATTTACCTTGTTCATATATTCTTCTACGACTGCCGGAACATTTTCGTAGAATTTGTTACATGCTTCTCTGTTCTGGAAGAAAATGTCAGGATTCTGCGCGCTGCCGCGGAGCACGGGGTGCTCGGGGTTCAATGCACCGTTACGGAATGCACGAACTGCATCCATATCTACCATTTCCTTCAGATCTTCATAATCCCAAACCTCGATTTTGTCGATTTCATGCGATGTGCGGAAACCGTCAAAGAAGTGAAGGAACGGAACGCGACCCTTAATTGCTGCAAGATGTGCAACAGCGCCAAGGTCCATAACTTCCTGCGGGCTGTTGGAGCAGAGCATTGCATAGCCTGTCTGGCGACATGCCATAACGTCAGAATGATCGCCGAAAATGTTCAGCGCATGGCTTGCTACGCAGCGAGCCGAAACATGGATAACGGAAGGCAATAATTCACCTGCCATCTTATACATGTTGGGGATCATCAAAAGAAGACCCTGGGATGCCGTGTACGTGGTGGTCAGTGCACCGGCGGCCAAAGAGCCGTGTACAGCACCGGCAGCGCCTGCTTCCGACTGCATTTCCACAACCTTTACAGGTTGTCCGAAAATGTTGTTCTTTTTCTCTACCGCCCATTCGTCGGTAACTTCTGCCATAACCGAAGACGGTGTAATCGGATAGATTGCCGCAACATCGGTAAAGGCATAGGATGCCCATGCGGCGGCGTTATTACCGTCCATGGTTTTCATTTTTCTTGCCATGAGATTACCTCCTATATAATAGAAAATTGCAAAAAATTCACTATATTTTAGTATAACAAAATGTGACATGCTTGTCAACTGTTTTTTAGGGATATTTTTGATTTTTTTCGACAAAATATATCGGTTAGTGTGCTGTGACCTGTTTTACTTCCCGAGGCAAAACTTTTCAAAAATCCGGCTGATAACCTCATCGGAAACAGACAGCCCGACAATCTCTCCAAGGCTTGCTGCCGCATTTTCAAGGTCTACGGCGCACATATCCGGCGGGAAACCACCCTCCACCGTACCAAGCGCGAGCGCCGCGGCTTCCCGTGCCTTTACCGCCGCATCCCGCTGGCGGGTATTGGTAAGACGCACCGCATCGGCGCGGCGCAGAGAATCTCCTTCTAAAATCGAATCCAATAAGGCGAGAATTTCCGTTTCCAAAGCATCCAGTCCTTCTCCCGTTACCGTGGAAATCTGCACACTCTTTGCGGCAAAATCACCCGAAAACTGTGTTAAGTCATTTTTATTCAGCACCACAATATGGGGCTTATCTTTCACAAATTCAAGAATTTCCATGTCTGCCTCTTCCACACGGCTGCTATCCAAAACCACAAGACAGAAATCTGCGTTTTGTACATAATCCCGCGCCATTTCAATTCCCAATTGTTCCGCTTCGCCTTCGCCCTCGCGAAGCCCCGCGGTATCCCCGAATTTTACGGCAATGCCACCCATGGAAACAACCTCTTCCACAATGTCACGCGTGGTACCGGCAGCCGCGGTAACAATGGCGCGATAGGTGCCCACAATTGCATTTAAAAGCGAAGATTTCCCCGTATTGGGTCTTCCCACAATGGCGCAGCGAACCCCTTCCCGCACCATGCGCCCGCCTCTTGCCGAGGCAATCAATTTATCAAGCTCCGTTATGATGCCGCGAAGTTCCTCCGCAAAATCCGAAAGGGATAAATAGTCGATATCCTCCTCCGGATAGTCTGCCGCCACGGAAAGCCGCGCTGTTAAATCAATCACGCTGTCACGAATGGCATTGATTTTTTGGGAAAGCTGTCCGTCCAATTGATTAACCGCCGCGGTAACCGCCAAATCAGCATCGGCATGAATTAAATCCCCTACTGCCTCTGCGCGGGCAAGGTCAAGCTTCCCATTTATAAATGCTCTCTTTGTAAATTCCCCGGGCAGGGCAAGGCGTGCACCGCTGTCCAGCACCGTTTCCAGCACCCGTTCTGTAAGATGGGCACCGCCATGGGTATGCAGTTCCACCGTGTCCTCGCCCGTGAAGGAATACGGCGCGTGGAAAGTGACACACATGCCCATATCTATGAAAGCCCCGTTTGCCTGTATCTTTCCATACTGCATAAAACGCGGCTGTGCCTTGGACGGTGCTGTTTTCGCTATAAAAACTTTGTCTGCAATTTGCAGAGCATTAGGTCCGCTAATGCGGATAACGGCCACCCCACCCGTTCCGCGCGGGGTGGCGATGGCCGTAATTGTATCGTCTATTCTCAATGTAAGACGCCTCCGTTCAGACTTCGTCTTCTATGCCTGTTTGTTTCCCTTGTACACAATAACAACCTTACGGTTAGGTTCTTCACCCGTAGAATAGGTAGAAACCATCGGGTCGCTTTGTAAAACGGAATGAATTACGCGGCGCTCATAAGGGCTCATAGCCTCAAGCGTTACATTTCTTCTATAGCGTACGGCATTGCCTGCAAGCTTTTTTGCAAGCTTCTTGAGGGTTTCCTCACGGCGCTTTTTATAATTTTCCGTATCCAGAACAATACGATAATATTCTTCGGTATGACGATTTACCGCAAGGCTTGTCAAATACTGCAGTGCCGAAAGGGTTTCACCGCGGCGACCGATTAAAATGCCCATATCCTCGCCCGTAATATCAATTTCCAGTGTGTTTTCCTCGCCGGACTGTACAGCTACGTCTGCCGTAAGCTCCATGGAATCTAAAATATGACGCAGAAAATCCTCCGCACGTGCTTCGGGCGTAACCTCGTTAACGGTTACACGGACGCTTGCGTCCTTCCCGTTTAGCCCCAGGAAGCCTTTCTTTGCTTCTTCCAGCACCTCAACCGTTACCATATCTTCTGTCACGCCGAGTTCTTCCAAAGCCAGCGTCACTGCTTCATCAATGCTTTTTGCGTTTTTGATTACGCTTTTCATGGTATGTTAATCCTCCCTCGTCTTTAATCTCAACTTTTAAAATTTTTGTAAGAATTGCCTGCTGCAACACCTGTGTAATACTGCTGATAAACCAATACAGCGACGCGCTCATAGGAAGCGTGAAGGTGAAAAACAAAGTCATCAGCGGCATGAAGGTTGTCATGCTCTTTGTCATTTGCTGCGTCTGCTCTGCTTGCGGATTATTCGCCGCAGAAGCAGGAGCACCGCTCATTTTCTGAGAAGCAACACCGGAAAGGTAGGTTGCGCCGGTTGCCAGAAGCGGCAATACCCATGTCAACAAAATTGCGGCAGTGGGTGCAAATGTAAAGGTCGGTCTTGTTGCCAGATCCCACCACAGAAACCGGAAATTCATGCCGGCAGCCTGCGCCGCGGAAATCTGGGCGTTCAAATCCTTTGAAAGACCATCCAGCCCCATAATGTATGTGCCCGGACGGTATACAATGTTTACCATGACAATCAGGATTAAAAGCTGGAAAATCATCGGCAGACAGCCACCAAAGGGGCTGACATTATTTTTCTTATAAAGCTCCATGGTTTCACGGCTGAGCTTTTCTTTATCGTTTGCATATTTCCTCTGCAGTTCATTAAGCTGCGGTTGTAATTTCTGCATAGCCGACATGGAGCGTTGCTGTTTTATGCCTAGCGGCAAAAGCAGAATTTTCATTAAAATAGTAAAAATAATCAGCGCAACACCAAAGTTTTCTCCACAGGTGAAGTAGATAAACCGGATGATAGAGCCGAATAACTCATAAAGCCAGTTAAGCATCTTTTTCTTCCTTTCAAGAATATCCCGCCTATTTCACGGGGTCATGCCCGCCGGGATTCCACGGATGACAGCGCAAAATGCGCTTTATAGCCAAAAAACTGCCACGACATGCACCGTACCGCTCTATTGCCTCTATTGCATACGCCGAGCATGACGGATAAAACCGACATGTAGGCTTTTTCAGGGGCGAAATATACTTCCTGTATCCGCGGATACAAAAAAGCAGTACGTTTTTCATGCCAGCAGTCCACACTTTCCAAGTAGTGTTCTGAGTGAGGCGCCAGATGCGTGAAAATCAGACGTTGCCATGCGCCCACGGGCAACAATAACAACGTCAAAACCGTCCCGGATTTCCTCTTCCATAAGACGGTAATTTTCTTTTATCAGACGCCGCACACGGTTGCGCGTTACGGCATTGCCGACTTTTTTGCTGACGGTAATACCCAGGCGGCTTTGGCCATATCTGTTCTTTTTAAAGTATACGACCAAAAGGCCGGACGCCTTAGAACCGCCTTTGTAATACAAACTCCGAAATTCGTGGTTTTGTCGTATCGCTACCGTCTTTTTCATACAATCTTACGCACAAAGAACCTTTCTACCTCTGCGTCTTCTTCTTGCGAGAACCTTACGGCCGTTTGCCGTGCTCATTCTCTTTCTGAAGCCATGCTCCTTCTTTCTGTACCGTTTGGAAGGTTGATATGTCTGAAGCATGTATTACACCTCCTTTTGTTCTTCTCCTAAAAATAAGACAAATTCATGATTCGCACCCCACAGGGCACAAATACTATCATATTATATCTAAGCTTTTGCCTTTTGTCAAGCTTTTTTGGAAATATTTTAAATTCTGCGTGTCAAAATCAACCTTATAATGCGCTTTGTTTTTGCATCTTTAAAATTATTTCTCCCTTCTTTCGTTTTCTTTTTCCAGCTTCTCAATACGAATAAGCAAACGGCAAAGCTCCTGTGAAACCGGGTCGGGCAGGTGAATCTGGTCAAAGTTATTCACTCTTTCATTATCCCGCTTCACAATTCTTGCAGGTGCCCCTACGCAGGTGCAATTCGGCGGCACCTCGCTTAAAACTACGGAATTTGCAGCAATTTTGGAATTTTCACCCACAGAGAAGGGGCCGAGCACCTTTGCGCCCGCGCCGATGAGCACATTATTTCCAATGGTCGGATGGCGCTTTCCTACATCCTTACCTGTACCGCCTAACGTAACTCCCTGATAAATCGTTACGTTATCGCCGATTTCTGCCGTCTCTCCTATAACCACGCCCATACCGTGGTCAATCAAGAGGCCCCGCCCTATGGTTGCACCGGGATGGATTTCAATACCCGTAGCACTTCTGGCAAAATTCGAAACCATACGCGCCAAAAAGGTGCGCCCGTGCCGATGCAGAAAATGGGCAAGCCGATGGTAAATCACCGCCCAAAGTCCCGGATAGAGGAAGAAAACCTGTGCCGCACTTTTTGCAGCAGGGTCTCGCTCCATAATTGTTTTTATATCATATCGAAGATTTTTAAACATATACCTTCTCTCTTTCCTTACAAATTTAAACAAAGTATATCACAGCCTATGCAAATCTGTCAAGATTTGACACCCCGCTTTCTGCGCCGGACACGTTTTTTCTGCTGTTAGTCGGTAATTTTTTGGGCAAAATAACGAAATTTCTTAAAAAACCGTTTTTCTTCCGTTATCTTTTTTAAAACGTTTGACAAAAGAGTAGAGAGGATATATAATGAACAAAAACAACCTTGAAAGGATGAATGCTATGTCAATTACCAAGGAACAAATGGTGCGTGACTTTCGTCTTTGCGGCATAAATGAAGGCGACCTGATTCTTGTGCACAGCGCTCTTTCTTCCATCGGACATGTGGAAGGCGGTGCCGACGCTGTTGTAGACGCACTTTTAGAAGCTGTAGGCCCCGAAGGGACGCTTGCGGTATCTGCGATGGATTCCTCCAAACCCTTTGATGCGGCGACCTCGCCCGTTACCGTTGGAATTATCAATGAAACCGTGCGGCTTCGCCCCAACTCCCTTCGTTCTCTCCGCCCCTCCCATTCCATTGCGGCAATCGGGAAGCTTGCGGCGTACCTTACGAAGGGGCATGACCTTGCCGAAACCAACTGCGGACACGGCACACCTTACGAAAAACTCTGCGAGCTGGGCGGAAAAATCGTGCTAATCGGGGTAGACATGAATCGAAATACCACGCTCCACACGCTCGAGGACTTTGCGGATGCCCCGTATCTCGAAGACCATACCTTCGTTGCCCCTACCTATATGAAGGACTACGAAGGTAAGACCATAACGGTTAAGCGTTACCCGCCCGGACACCGTGATTTTCTTACCTTTACGCAGGACCTGCGCCGCGCGGATGCCATGACCGAAGGCAGAGTTGGAAATGCTGTCGTTAAGGTTATCGACGTGCCAAAAATGTTTGAAATCGGTCTTGGTATTTTGAAAGAAAACGTAAACTATTTCCTTTGCGAAAATAAGCGGTGCGTTGACTGCAAATATTATAACGGAGGTGCAGAAAAAAATGTTTAAGTACAGTATTGCTTTAAATACCATAAATGACGAAACCTACGGCATTGACAATCTGGAGCTTTGCGACGGTGTATTCGGCAAGCCCCTGTATCTCCTAAACGGCGAAGAAACCGAAGAAATCCGTAATTTACTGATTTCCAGAAGGCAGCGCATTGTGCTCTATGCCGTGGATATGCCCCTGGCAAACAGAAAGGACTATGTTGCCTTTTTCCGTCGGGCACATCTTTTAAATATTGAGAATGTAAAGCTTACTACGCCCTTTACGGAAAGCGACAAGGAAAACTTAGATGCCATCATTGACATGGCACGGGGCATGGGGATGCGTCTTCTCTTTATGCCCACAAAGGAAAACGGCATGACCTTTGATTCCTATCGCGAACTGAAAGCGGAAGGCACAGGGCTTTTCTTAAATCCCATGGAATTTGTGCGGCAAGGCAAGATGCCGTTTCGCGGCAACTTCTACAAATCAAAAATTAAGGATGACGTCCGTTTTGTCCGCATGGTGGACGGCATTATGGGAACAGATACAATTGTACCGCTGGAAGAGGGCAACAGCGAAGTGAAGGAATGTCTTTCCGTTCTTCTTGCCAGAAGCTACGATGGCTATGTTTCCATTGGAACTGAATATACAGATATGGCAGACCATTTTGCCCATCTTGCAAAGATGCTGATGCACATATGAGAATTGATTTAACAGGAACCTTATACACCGGTATGTGGAATTATGAGCCGCCCTTCCCGTCCCTTACCATTCGCCCGCTACCGCCTGTGCCGTGGGTAAAGGGCTATGTGGGCTGTGAAATTTTTGACGGCATCCACTCCCAGACCGGCACCTATCTGGAAACCCCCGCCCATGTTCTGGGAGAGGACTCCTATCCGCTTCTTGATGTTGCTCTTGACCGCATTTGCGATGTACCCACCCGCGTTCTGCACCTGCCATTTTCGAAAGAAAACATGGCAATCACGCCTCTTCTTTTAGAGAACTGCGAAGCTTTTCATGCCATAAAGCCGGGGGATGCGGTGCTTGTAAGTTGTGACTATGGCAAAAAATGGTTTGACGCGGATTACCTTTCTGCTTCGCCGTATTTTACGCGGGACGCCATGCTGCAACTTATCGAAAAACAACCCTCGATTTTAGGAAGCGACTTTCCCCGATGGGATAACCTTGCCGACCCGCAGGGCTTTTTCGGGGACTTTTATGCGGCAGACATCCTGATGCTGGCACCGGTTATAAACCTTGAAAAATGCCCGCCCGCAGGCGGACGGCTTACGGCTCTGCCGCTGAAAGCCGAGAAAACAAGCTGCGCACCCTGTCGTGCCATTTTAAGCTATTAAGGAGTTTACTATGCGTATTATCACACTAGGTACCAGCCACGGCAACCATACGCCGGGACGGTTTGTGACTGCAACACTTTTAGAAGTCGGCGACTTTTGTTATCTGATTGACGCCGGCGAGCCTGCAAGCGCACAAATGTTTCGCGCAGGCGTTCCTTTTAAAAATCTTCGTGCCGTTTTCATCACCCATATGCACGACGACCACACAAGCGGGCTTTCCGCCCTTGTGAAGGCATTACATAAATATCCCGTAGAAGGACAGCACACGGACTTTTATTTTGCCGAGGAGGCGGGAATCGCACCTTTTCGTGCCTGGCTCGGCGCATGCCATGTAAAAAACACCGAAGGGCTTGTGCATTATCATGCTTCCCGTGAAGGCTTCGTCTATAAGGATGAAAACATTTCGGTTACAGCGATTCCCACAAAGCATATGACAGACGGTTCTCCTTCCTTTGCTTATCTTGTGGAAGCGGAGGATAAGCGCATTCTCTTTACCGGTGACCTCGCGCCCGACTTTTCCGATTTCCCGCAAGACATGGGGCACTTGGATGTTTGCGTTTGCGAAGGCACCCATTATAAGCCCGCGGTTGCGCTTCCCGTTCTGCAAAAAGCAGACATTAAAAAGCTTATTTTTAATCACGTGCATGAGCTTTGGATTGGAGACGGCGAGGATGTGTACTTGCAAAACTACGTTTCCCTTCCCTATCTCGTTATGGTAGCGCATGACTTAGAATCTTTTACCATATAAAAATAATATAAGGGGTTTCGTTTAAAGCGTTAAAGCAGATAACGAAACCCCTTCTTTCGTGTACGTTCGCGCGCACATTATACCACATTATATTTTGTCCTCGCCCCATATTGCATAGATGTAAGCAAGCCAAGCCTTTCAAACTTCTGCACAAAGCCTCGAATGGTAGCATAGGCAGCATCCCCGAAATCCTTTTCAAGCTGTTTTGTTGAAAATGCATCTTGCACATTTGCGCATCGTTTCAAAAAAATCTATCACAATGATTAAAACACCTTTTTATCCCGTTTCAGCATTTGTATTACGTTTATCACAGGAATTTTCCCCTCTTTCTCCGCATATCGAACAGTATATGCCGTTCCGCCCGTATTTTTATACTGATAGCTTATGCAAATGCTCGCCATGTGCACAAGCGCACGGTTTCGCTTATAATAGCACCCCCGTACATACGTTTCTCCTATATATATAATTTCCGAAGCATGTAATTTTATCGTTTCATACTGCCGAATTTCCGCTTCCGTCCACGTTTTTTCTTCCATATATTGATTTCGGAACGGCAAAACCAGTATCAATGCAATTTGCGGATATTTTTTTCGCAGCTCTAAAACCGTTTCCGCCGCCAATGCATCAAATCCGCGCGCCCCGCCTGCCGCAAATTCTGTATATCCGTGTTGAATATAATATTCCAGCATATCTTGTAGCTTTTCTCTTACAACACTTTTCTTTTCCCGTATTTCCCGGTGTCCTGTAAAACAAATTGTTTGTTCTTTCATATCATTTTCTCCTCTACCTTAACAGACCTTTTTATCTCCTTTCGCAGTATATCATAAACCTTTTGCAAAGTCAACTCTTTTGAGGTAATCTTTTTAACCCAAAATGGCTACAATAATAGTATAGTTTTGTACCGAAGGGGTGGCAAAATTGTCTATTGGCGAAGCTGTTAAACTCCGCATTTTGGAGCTATGTCAATTAAACGGAATTACTATTAACAAATTAGCTAACCTATGCGGCATCACACAATCCACATTAAATAATATTGTTAGCGGGCGTAATAACAGTACGACCATTTCAACTATAAAAAAGATATGTGACGGTCTTGAAATTTCCATTTTGGATTTCTTTTCGTCCAAACTGTTTGACGCACTGGAGCAGGAAATAAAATAAAGGAAAAATTATATGCGTTCTAAAGAGAAAAAGGAAATCAATATAACGATTGGGGACAATATAAGAAAATATAGAGAAAAAGCGGGATATTCCCGTGAACACCTTGCAGAGCTTATTGGCGTTTCACCTCGTTTTCTTGCCGATGCCGAAACAGGCTTTGTGGGCGTTTCTTTGACGAATCTGAAAAAAATATGTGAAATTCTTGGTATTTCTTCCGACAGACTTCTTTGGAATAACGAAAACGCCTTAGGCTTAGATGAAAAAGTCTCCCATCTAGACAAAAAGTATCTTCCGCTCGTGGAAGAAATTGTACAAAAGCAGTTAGAAATTATTGCGCTTGCTGCAAAAGAAGAAAATCCGCGCAAAACGCGGCATTAGGAATAATAACTGCTATAAAAAATTCGTGGAGATGTTCGAAATGTACAGACGAATCCGTGACCTTCGGGAAGATCATGATTTATTGCAGAAGCATCTTGCCGAATATCTCCATTGTTCACAGGTGGCTTATTCTCGCTATGAGCTTGGAACAAGGGATGTCCCGACGCAGGTGCTGATTGAACTTGCAAAATATTATAGTACAAGCGTAGATTATTTATTGGGACTGACTGATAAAAAGGACCCCTATCCCGAAAAAGGAACGAAAAGTAAAAAATGAAACTTACATTTGGTGAAAAGCTTAAGAATTTGCGGGAAAGCATGAATTTAACACAAACAGAGCTTGGGGCAAAGCTTCACATGACGCAGCGAAAAATTTCCTATCTGGAACGCGATAAATATGAGCCAAGCATGGACGATATACGGGCAATTTGCATCTTCTTTCGTATATCGGCAGACTATTTTTTCGATTTACCGTAATAATTCATATTACGTCAGGTATGTAAACAACATTGTAATCATGGTTTACAGATTCTTTTGCGGGGGCATCTCGCCGTGCCCCCACACCCCTCGGCGGCGCACTCGCTAAAAGTCTTTCCGCTCGGCAAGCCTTTTTCTGCGAAACAGTCTTCCTCGACTATCTCAGGCAAGCTTGCTTTGCAATCTTCCTTCGAGTCGCCGGTACGCTTCGTCTAATGCGCCGTTTTGGTCTGTGCGCACCATTTATTTGTGCACATAGCACGATGTTCACACACTCTATTCCGTCTAGTGCAGTAAGACTTGAACTCAATATGGTTTAAAAACATAAATTCATCATAATACTGCAGAAAATCCTGCAAATATACGTCAGTATTATTCTTGAATTTTCTTTGTCTTATAGAAGAATTTACCGTTTTTAAACTCTTCGACCAAAAACGCAGAAAAATTTGTAATATTTTTGATGCGAAGGTTGCAGCAGGGCTGACGCCCTGCAAAACCGACAAATCAAAAAGATTGAAATTTAGCAAGTTTATGGCACATTGTGTTCGAGTCTTACTGCACTAACGCACATGTACGCATCCTTTAGAACTTAACTTTTCAATAAAGAACTCGGGGCTGTTTAAAAATTTACTTTTTAAACAGCCCCGTCTTTTTATTTTCCAACAAATAATGTTTTAATGTTTTTTCTTGCCTTCGCGTCTTCAAACGCCTTATCGGCTTCTTCAATTTTATAGCCGGTTGCCATATTGCGTAGCATCTTCTGCACATCCGGATTTTTCTGCAGGAAGTCCACATAGGTTTTCACATCACAGAAGGAATACTGGGACGAGCCGAGAATTTGCAGTGCCTTAAAGGTAATGACCTGCGGCTGAATTTCAATGCCGCCGCTGGCGGAATACTGGCCGGGAACGATGTACACGCCGCGATTTCGAAGAACATCCATGCCGAGCGGAATTGCCTTGGGGCTTCCGGAGCCTTCAAATACAAGGCCCT
>JAZROH010000114.1:0-6369 GCA_045648645.1 Clostridia bacterium
CTTCGGTTGGCGCATTTTTTATTTTAGAAGAAAAATGCGAAATCATAAATATATTTTCAGGGTGTGATACAAATGAAAAGAGTACAGAGAATCGCTTATGAAAGTAACAACCCCGATTTTCTTCGCGCATTAGAAAACCGAAATTTTGATGAGATGGCAGACTGCTATAATGAAATGATGTGATATGAAGAATTTGGCGAGGCAAATCATGGAAACAAATATTCCTTTGCAGAAGTCCTTGATGAATAAGCGATTTGCCTATCTTTACTTGCACAAGCAAAGATAAAAGCAATTGGGCGTCACTTCTGCTATGGACTTGCAGAAGATTATGTATACTACACGTTAAATAAATTTCCAGAAGAACATGAAAGCCATGTACCTGCCTTTTTTAAAAGTGACTTTTTTGAATTTGAAAAAGTGGAACTTACAGAAAGCCATATTACATTCACGCCAAAGGCTGTGATGCAGTTGGAGCTATCTGTCGGCGATATCGTGAAAATATGCTTTGATAACGAAAATATTATAATTGACAAATACGAGTAGACTGCGCGGACGCGATATAACAAATGCAATATATCGCTTCTATAGTATCCGTCTGCTCTGGATAGACTTAGCATACGCCGTGGGGCTCATGCCCGTTTGCGCTTTGAAAAGCCGTGAAAAATAATGCACGCCGGAAAAACCGCATTCGGTGGCAATTTCGCTGATGGTTTTATCGCCCTCGCTGATCATACGTTTGGCGCGGGCGATTTTTAGTGTAATAAAATACTGAATAATGCTTGTGCCCGTGCGCTTTTTAAAAAGCGCCTTTATGTAGGTTTTGCTAAAGCAAAGCTGTGCGCAAATGTCATCGAGCGTCACGGTTTCCTGTATATGATTTGTAAGATACTCTTTAATTACCCGCACAATTTTATCTTCATTTTCCGCCGTGGCGGAGGTGGAAAGGCGTTCTGCATGGGGAACAGCGGAATTTTTGCGGGCAAGCCCTATAAGAAGGGCTTCGATATATAGCTTTGCAAGCTGTGCCGCGCCGAGGGCGGGGTCGCGCCGAAGCGTCATACCCGGCAAATCCACAATATCCAGAGGCTCTGCAAAGGCAAGCTTGGCTTCGTCAATAATTTTATGTAGAAGGCGTTTATCCTCTTCGTCCAATGTAAGAATTTTATTTTTGAAAAAAGACATCATGCGGCTCTTTGACGAAAAAGACAAAATCAAAACATGGGCATATTTTCCGTTTGCCCATATATTATGATACTCATTGGGCTTATGAAAAATTGCCTCGCCCTGCCGAAGGGTGTAGCCCGTGCCGTCCGCCACAACGCCTACGTCGCCGCTGTCAATATACGCCATTTCCCAAAAGTCATGCCTTTCGCCCGTGAAGATAAAATCCTTGGCGTAGGCGAAGTAATGAATCGTATAAAGTTTATCAATAACCAGTGTGTTTTTCGGGGTGATTGGTGTGAACTCCATAACGCTTGTGTCCTTTTGTGCAAAAATTAAATCCTTCTATCTAAAGATTTTTGTGGGAAAATTTGTTACACTTACAGTATACTACATATTTTAAAAAATTGCAAGGGGGCTGATTGTAAAAATGAATACGGAAATTCGGGTATCCACACCGAGCCGCCTGTGTCTGTTCGGCGAGCATTTGGATTATCTGGGGCTTGAGGTTATTGCGGTTGCAATAAACCTGCGCTTCTCCGCAAAAATTACAAAGCGGGAGGACAGCCTTATTAAAATTCGCATTCGCGATGCATCAATTGACACGCTGAATGCGGAAAACACAGACGGACTGTATACGGAATACACCTTTGATTTGGCACAGCCGATTGTGTATGAAAACAATCGGGATTATCTGCGCAGCACCGTAAACGTTCTGCTTCGCGCAGGCTATAAGCTTTCGGGCTTTGACATTCAGATGGATTCGGAAATTCCGATTGGTAAGGGTATGTGCTCCTCTTCTACTATGATTGTGGTACTGACGCGGGCAATGCTCGAAGCAATCGGGCACGAGGATGCAAATAATCCGGAGAAAATTGCACACCTCGCCTTTGATGCGGAGGTTACGGAGTTCGGCGAGCCGGGCGGTATGATGGATCATTATACGTCGGCACTGGGCGGTCTTGTAAATCTTTCTTTTCCTGACGGCAAAACGGAAGTATGCCGTCTTTCCGGAAAACTCGGCGGCAGATTTATTCTGTTTGACTCTTTGCAGCAAAAGGATACAACGCGTGTTCTCGGCAATGCGAAAACACCGGCACTGGAAGCAATTGATATGCTGCGCGAATACGGCATTACAAGCGTTCGTGATTTTACGGACGATGCCAAAATGCCGCTTCTTGAAAAGCTTGACGACATGCATCGCCGTGTGCTTTCCGCAGCTGTGGATAACTACCGCATACTGCTCGAAGCAAAAACACTTCTCGAAGCCGATGTAATTGACGATGCGGCTGTTGGGGCATTGATTACCCGTCACCATGCAAATCTGCGCGACGGGCTGCAGATTTCCACTCCCCGCATTGAAGAAATTTTGAATACAGCAACCCAAAACGGTGCGCTGGGCGGAAAAATCAACGGCAGCGGCGGTGGCGGCTGCGGCTATGTATACGCCCGCGAAGAGGACTGCGAAAAAATCATGAACGCAATTGAAGCATTAGGGTATCCCACAAAAATGCTGCAGCAGGATACCGGTGTAAGAAAGGAGAACTAAGTATGAAAGCAATCGTTCTGGCAGCGGGCAAGGGTACGCGCCTGCAATCTGAAAAATTCAATCTTCCGAAGGTGCTGCGTGAGCTTTGCGGCAAGCCCTTAATCGGACATGTTTTGAAAAATACGGCGTTTATCGCGCCGGAGGATACGGCACTCGTCGTAGGCTATATGCATGAAAAGGTAGAAGACGCAATTGGCGGAGCGTATAAGTATGCCCTGCAGACTGAACAGAAGGGTACGGGGCATGCTGTTATGGCGGCAGAGGAATATTTTACGGACTATGATGGGGACGTTATTATTCTCTTTGGTGATATGCCCATGTTCACCCGCGCAATTTACGAAGATACCATTAAAAAGCATCAGGAAAGCGGTGCTGACCTTACCATCCTGACTGCTATTGCGGACGCACCATTGCCCTATGGCAGAATTATCCGCGATGCAGACGGCAAGGTTTGCGATATTGTGGAACAGAAGGATGCTACCGAGGAGCAAAAGGCAATCCGTGAATTGAATGTAGGTATTTTCGTTGCAAAGAGCCGCGTGCTTTTTGAGGCACTGCATAAAATCGGCAACAACAATGCACAGGGCGAATACTATCTGACAGATGTTCCGAAAATTTTAATCCGCGAAGGCAAGGCTGTGGATACCCATACCATTCATGATGATGTGGCTATCGTAGGCGTAAACACCATAGAGGATTTGGAATTCTGCGAAAAGCACATGAAGGAGAGAATGGCAAATGATTAAATTCGGTACCGGTGGCTGGAGAGCCATCATCGGCGATGATTTCACAAAAGCAAATGTACAGACACTTTCACAGGCAATTGCAGACGAAATGCTGTCTACCGGCTGTGACAAAATTGTAATCGGCTATGACCGCCGCTTCCTTTCGGATGTTTCCGCAAAGTGGGCTTCTGAGGTTTTTGCCGCAAATAATATTTGCGTATACTATATCAATGTTGATGCACCTACGCCCATGATTATGTTCGGCGTAAAGCAGATGGATGCAAAGTACGGCATTGCCGTTACTGCCAGCCATAACCCTGCTTCCTATAACGGCATTAAGGTCTTTACGGAAGGCGGACGTGATGCTGCGGCAGAGGTAACAAAGCTTTTCGAAGCGCGCATTGAAAAAGGCGTGGACGTTAAAACCATAGAATTTGAAAAGGGTGTTGCAAACGGGAGCATTGTATATTACGACATTGCAAACGAATATATTGACAGTATCCTCGGTATGGTGGATGTTGAAAAAATTAAAAAACGCCATATGAAGGTGCTGCTGGACCCGATGTTCGGCGTATCCAGAACGAGCCTGCAGACCATTTTGATGACGGCACGCTGCGACGTGGATACCATTCATGACCGCCATGACACCCTCTTCGGCGGCAGACTCCCTGCTCCTACTGCAAAGACGCTGACCCGCCTTCGCGACATGGTGGTAGAGGGTGGCTACGATATCGGTATTGCAACGGACGGGGATGCCGACCGTATCGGTATTATTGACGATAAAGGTAACTTTATCCATCCCAATCAGATTCTGGCACTCCTGTATTACTATCTTACAAAATATAAAGGCTGGGAAGGCGACAGTGTTCGAAATATTGCCACAACCCACCTTCTTGACCGGATTGCCGAGTCCTTTGGAAAGAAATGCCATGAGGTCCCCGTTGGCTTTAAGCATATCAGCGCCAAAATGGAAGAAGCCGATGCGCTCATCGGCGGCGAATCCAGCGGCGGTCTTACCATCCGCGGACATATCAAGGGTAAGGACGGCATTTTCGCTTCTGCACTTTTGGTGGAAATGATTTGCGTAACAGGCAAAAAGCTGAGCGAAATTCTGGAAGAAATCTACGCAAGCTACGGCAAGCGGGAAATGTACGAAACAGATTACAGCTTCTCCAATGAAAAGAAGATAGAACTGCAAAAGCTCTTGTTTGAAGAGAAGAAGCTTCCTGCGCTTGACGTGCCGGTGGCACGCGTAAGCTATATGGACGGACTGAAGATTTACTTTGAGAATGACGGCTGGATTATCGCCCGCTTCTCGGGTACAGAGCCCCTTATCCGTATTTTCTGCGAAATGGAAAATATGGAAGATGCGCAGAGAATTTGCAACACCATGCGCGAATTCCTTGGGCTGTAAATAATAGAACAAAATACACAGGGCTGCCGCATGACGATGTTGCGGCAGCCCTGTTTTTTCTATTTATAAAGACAAAAGCATTGACAAGTATGCACGGGTATATTATAATAGATATAAAGATGGACAAGAAGGATATAACGGGAGATTTGCCGACGTGTATGAAACGTATATAGCCGACCCCGCTGGTGTTGCCATTGCACAAGGGAGCCATGTGGCTATCAAAGTACAAAAGTATTTTTTTTAGAGAGGGTATATAGGAAAAGATATGAACATAATGCATTTGAGATATGCGCTTGCCATTGAGGAGACAGGCTCGGTAACAAGGGCGGCAGAGCGCTTATTTGTAGCACAGCCGAATATCAGCCGTGCCATTCGGGAACTGGAGGCATCGGTGGGCATGGCGCTTTTTCGGCGCACCTCGCTTGGGATGGTGGCAACAGAGGAGGGAAAACCCTTTCTAAAACGGGCACGCCATATCGTGCAGGAAATAGACGGACTTAAAAATGTATATGACAGCAGTGGTGCGGCGTATCGATATTTTTCCGCGTGCAGCCATGGCGGGCGGTATGTGGCGGAGGCGTTTGCGGAATTTGCCGCCGAACGGGGCGCGGAAGCGTTTTCCTATACATTCTCTGAGGCCGGCACCAGTACGGCGATTTCCGGCGTTTCGCAAGGTATTTATGGGCTGGGCATTATACGTTTTCCGGAAGATGCAGAAGCACTGATGCGAAAACAACTGGACACCCACGAGCTTTCCATGGAGAAGCTTTTTACCGCCCCGCTTTTATATACGGTTTCGACGCGCTCGCGCCTTGCAATGGTATCTGCTGTTTCCGGGCAGGATGTTGCGTCCCTTACGGAAATTACGGGAGATGCCGTATGGACGCCGGAAGGCGGGCGGGATATTTCTTCACGGCGGATTCGTCTGCATGATAGAGAAAGTCGGATGCTGGCACTTCGCACGGCGCCGGATGCTTTCCTGCTCTCCGTCAAGGAAGATGCCGGATTTTTGAAGGAAAACGGGCTGGTGCAAAGACCGGCAAAAGGGAACGGAATAGAAATAACAGATGCGGTAATATTCCGGAAAAAATATGAACGAACGAAATTTGAAAAGGCATTTTTGGAGGTTGTGGCAGAGAAAGCATCGATATATAATGCATGATATAGGAAAATATGGAGTTGTGGTATGGTAAGAATTTTATTTATATGTCACGGAAATATATGCCGAAGCCCAATGGCAGAATTTGTTTTTAAGGATATTGTGGAAAAATCAGGCATTGGCGATGATTTCTATGTGGCATCTGCGGCTACGAGCTATGAGGAAATAGGAAATCCTGTGCACTACGGAACCGCGAAAATCTTAGATAAGCTAGGCATAGCATATGCCGGAAAACGTGCGGAACATTTAGAAAAATCTGATTATGCAAAATACGATTATTTAGTGTGTATGGACAGTGCGAACGTACGTAATACCTTGCGGATTGTAGGCGGTGATCCGGAGGAAAAAATACACAAATTAC
>JAZROH010000115.1:0-12162 GCA_045648645.1 Clostridia bacterium
TTCTTGACAAATGTGTTTTTTTGTAGTATACTAATACCTGCGCTTAAGAAATTAGGTTATGTGGCGGTGTAGCTCAGTTGGCTAGAGCAAACGGTTCATACCCGTTAGGTCGGTGGTTCGAGCCCACTCGCCGCTACCATATATGGCCCCTTGGTCAAGCGGTTAAGACATCGCCCTTTCACGGCGGTAACACGAGTTCGATTCTCGTAGGGGTCACCAAAAAATCCTCATTCGCAAGAATGGGGATTTTTACTTATTACCTCTTACCTCTTCACTCTTCCCTAAAAATGAGGATTTTTTGAAAGTAATAAGGAATATGTAATAGTGAAGAAGTAGTTTGAATTTTTGCCGAACAAGAAACGGTGCGGAAACTTTTATTGTTTCCGCACCGTTTTGCATAGCGTGTCTACCTTAGTAATTTTTCGCAAGAATCTGGAAGTATGCCTTTGGATGTGCACATACGGGGCAAACCTCGGGAGCGGCGGTGCCTACGTGGATATGTCCGCAATTTGCGCAAATCCATACCTGCTCGCTGTCCTTCTTAAACACAGTATCGTTTTCGATATTGGAAACGAGTGCTTTATAGCGTTCTTCGTGTTCCTTTTCAATTTTACCGACTTCTTCAAAAAGGTAGGCAATATGGTCAAAGCCTTCCTCCTTTGCAACGCGGGCAAAATCGGCGTACATTTCGGTCCATTCATAGTTTTCGCCGGCAGCGGCATCCTTTAAGTTGGTGAGAGTGTCTTGAATGCCTTCGTGCAGAAGCTTAAACCAGATTTTGGCATGCTCCTTTTCGTTGTTTGCAGTTTCGGTAAATATAGCTGCAATTTGCTCGAAGCCATCTTTTTTTGCCTTGGAGGCGTAATAGGTATACTTATTACGTGCCTGCGATTCGCCTGCAAAGGCAGCCATGAGATTGGCTTCTGTTCTGCTTCCTTTTAAGTTTGCCATGATATAATTCCTCCTATAAATAAATATTACGCAACAAAAACCTTTCGGTGATTGTAGGCTTTAAACATTTGCACCATATCCTCGGTGGGTTGGAAGAGGATACAGCGGCGAACACCGCCCCGCTCTATAACGGCAAAATAATTATCTTCATGCGTGGTATAAGCCGTGTAATCCTGTGTGGGGAGATGCTTATAGTCATTATAATAGTTTCCCCGATTCATCGGTGCGATAATTTCGCAGTCGCGACAATCAAAGGAAAGCATTCGTTTACGTTTGCGCTGGGCGATAATCTGGTCGATATCCACCATGCCGGAGGTGACAATATATTCGTATTCGAGGCTGCTCAATAGTCCGGCACGAACGCCGAAAACGATGGCAGCAATTGCACCCGCCGCGCCAATTACATGCAAATCCATAATGTTTGTAAGCAGTAAAACGACGAGGGCCCCGCCAAGACCTGCGGCTAAAAAGCCTATATCTATAAGGCGTTCCTTCGGGGTTTTACTATGTTTGACTATGGTTTCATAAAAGCCTTCCAGCATAAATAGATCCTCCTTATCTGTCTTCACGGAAATAGTTGTTGCCGCAGCCTTCGGGCTGTCTGCGTTCGCGGGATTTCCGAATGGAGGCAACAACCAGAATGATGGTGGTTATGACATAGGGCAGCATTTCCAGAAATGCGGCGGGAATTTGAAAGTTTACACGGAAACGGATAACTTCAAACATACCGAACAGAAGTGTTCCCAAAATAGCCTTTAACGGATTCCAGTTTGCAAAAATAACGAGTGCCACTGCAATCCACCCTTGTCCGTTCACACATGCATTTTGCCACTGTCCGCCGAAAAAGGAAAGGGAAAGATATGCACCGCCAAGACCACACACACCGCCGCCGAGGAGAATGTGCATGTACTTTGTAAGGGTGACGTTAATACCGGCGGCATCCGCGGTAGCCGGCGCTTCTCCAACGGCACGCATACGAAGCCCTGCGCGGGTTTTATTCATATAGATGTATGCCATCACGGCAATCAAAATGCCCAGATATACAACTATATTATGTGAAAAGAACAGCTTTCCTATGTATGGAATTTTTCCAAGAATCGGCAGGGGCTTGTCTGCGAGAATACTGATAAGGCGAGGGGAAAGCTTTGGCAAAAGCCCGTCATTTGCAGCGATCATGCGCAGTCCGAAAAAGTTTGCAAAGGCTGTGCCGAAAATGGTAAGCGCAAGCCCTGCCGCCGTTTGATTTGCACGAAGCGAAACGGTAAGCACCGCATAGATAAGCGCGCCGCAAACACCTGCTGCAAAAGCGCTGAGGAGGGCTAAAACCAAGCTGTCGGTAACAAGCCCGACATAAAACCCAAAGAAAGCACCCAGCCACATCATGCCTTCAACACCCAGATTCATATTTCCTGCTTTTTCGGTAATGATTTCACCCGTTGTACCAAACAAAAGGGGAATGCCGGCGCGAATGGCAGCCGTCAAAAGATTGATAAGTCCGTTCATGCCTTTTCCCTCCCTCTGTAAATGATTTTATATTGCATAAAGAAGTCAAATGCCAAAATAACAAACAAAATGATGCCCTGTAATATGTCTGCAACGGCGGGGGAAAGACCAAGCTTTAAAAGCGCACCGCCGGAGCAGCCTTGGGTAAGCGTTGCAAACAGCATGGAGAAAAATACGCATACAAAGGGATTGAGACGGGAAAGCCATGCGATAATAACAGCGGTAAACCCGCGTCCGCCGGCAACACCCTCGCCCAGCGTATGTTCAATACCTGCAACCTGAATCATGCCCGCAATACCGCAAAGCGCGCCGCTTATAAACATGGTGCGGATAATAACACGGCTTACGTTCATACCGGCATACCGGGCGGTGTTCACGCTGTCACCCATAACGCTGATTTCATAGCCATGCTTTGTGTAGCGCATATAGATAAAGGCGAAAACAACAAGCAGTACGGTAAAAATCCAACCGATATGTACGCCGCCCACCACGTCCAGTCGTGCAGAAGCGGCAAATTTAGCAATGCCGGGGAAGCCCGGTGTTTCCGACCATGGACCATCCTTTAAATAGGTAATAAAACTTAAAGCGATGTAGTTTAGCATCAGGGTGAATAAGGTTTCGTTCGTATCAAATTTGCACTTAAAGTATGCGGGAATTGTGCCCAGAAGTCCACCGCCGACGGCACCTGCCAGAAACATAATCAAAAGCAGAAGCCAGTGGGGCATTTGGCTTTGGAAAAGTGCAAAATAGGAAGCGAAAATAGCACCGGCAATCATCTGTCCTTCTGCGCCAATATTCCAAAACTTCATTTTAAAAGCAATAGATACGGCAATGGAGGTAATGACAAGCGGAATAGCATACCCAATCGTTTTAAAGACATACGAGCCTGTGCGGGCGGATTTGTATGCACCTTCCAGAATCACCCCGTATACCGTAAAGGGATTTTTACCGAGGCACAGGATGAAAATTCCGCCGATAATAAGTGCCGCCACAAGGGACAAAAAGGAGAGAAACAGCGGTTTCCAGCCGGCACTTTCAGCTTTTTTTACAATATGAAAGCGAGATAAAAAGTCACTCAGCATCTGCTTGTTCTCCTTTCGCATGGGCGTCAGTCATTAAAAGACCGAGTTCCTCTTTCGTAGTATTTTTTGCATCCACGATGCCTGTGACCCGTCCGTGGCAAAGCACCATAATCCGGTCACAAAGCTCCAGCATAACATCTAAATCCTCACAAATGAAAAGAACACCGGTGCCAGCAGCTTTTTGTTCGTTTAAAGCATCATAAATTGCATAGGATGTGTTGATGTCAAGACCGCGAACAGGGTAGGCGGTAATTAAAACCTGCGGCTTCGATTCAATTTCCCGCCCCAGCAGTACCTTCTGCACGTTACCGCCGGACATGCGGCTGACGGGTGCATCCATACCGGAAGCGGAAATATTCAGCTTCTTTGTAATGGTTTCTGCCATTTTCCGCGCTTCCTTCTTCTCCACGAAGGGCCCGGGGCTATCCTGATACGTTTTTAAAAGCATATTGTCCACAATGCCCATGGAAGCGGCAAGACCCATGCCGAGTCTGTCCTCCGGAATAAAGCTCATGGAAATACCTGCCTTGAAAATTTGACGGGGGGACATATTTTCAATATTTTTCTTTTTAAATAATATGGCACCCTCTTTTATGGGCATAAGGCCTGCAATGGCTTCGCACAGCTCGCGCTGTCCGCTGCCTGCAACGCCTGCAACGCCGAGGATTTCACCGCTTTCAAGTGTCATGGAAACATCATCCAGTGCACGAACACCATCCTCGGATTCCACCGAAAGGTGATGCGTTTCCAAAAGTGTACCGCTGTGTTTTTTCTCAGGGCGGTCAATGGAAAGCTCTACGGAACGCCCCACCATAAGTTCGGTAAGAGAGCGAATGTCCGAAGAAGCGGTTTCCACAGTAGCCACGCTTTCCCCTTTCCGTAAAACGGTGACTCTATCGCTGATTTCCATAACTTCGCCTAATTTATGGGTGATAATGATAACGGCACAGCCTTCATCACGCATGCGCCTGAGTATGTCAAAAAGACGGCGTATTTCCTGCACAGTGAGAACGGCAGTCGGCTCATCGAGAATTAAAATATCTGCACCGCGATACAGCACTTTCAAAATTTCAACGGTCTGCTTTTCACCGACGGACATATTATAGATTTTCTTTGCGGGGTCAATGGAAAGACCAAATCTATCACAAAGCTGTTGTACCGTATCATAGCGGGATTTCTTCAGGAAAAATCCTTTCGGTTCAGCACCGAGAATAATATTGTCGGCAGCGGTATGTACGTCTACAAGCTTGAAATGCTGATGAATCATGCCGATGCCAAGGCGGTTTGCATCCTCCGGCGCATGGATACAAACGTGCTCGCCGTTAATGCAAATTTCACCGCTGTCCGGTTGATAGATACCGGCTAAGATATTCATGAGTGTCGTTTTTCCGGAGCCGTTTTCGCCTAAAAGCGCAAGGATTTCGCCACGTTGCACCGATAAATCAATGTGGTTATTGGCAATAACGCTGCCAAAGGATTTTGTGATGCCGCGAAGCTCGATGGCGGGCTGTTTGTTCACGGGAATAACCAGTCCTTTCTATTGATAAACTGAAAGATTTTTCTTTTAAGAGGGTAGCGGAATGTTCCACTGCCCTCTTAAAAGAAAAGCGGCGAAACAACGCCGCTTTTCCTGTGTTCCAATTAGGCTTCTACATTTTCGAAGTACCAGTTGATAGCACCTGTGATGGTTGCATCATCCAGAACTTCGCCGCCGGCAGGAACGATAACGTTGCCCTTGTTGTCAACCAAATCTTTTTCAACAATTGCACCGTCTACGATTGCTTTGCCTTCGAATACCTTGTATTCGCCGGAAAGAATCATAGCTTCTGCCTTTTCAATAGCTTCCTTTGTGCCTTCTTCGCAGTTTTCAGACAGCGGAGAAAGTGCAATAAGTCCATCGTTCATATCGCCGAAGTAGTTTTCGTTTGTCCAGTTGCCTTCCATGGCTTCTTTTGTAGCCTTGGTGTAGTATACGCCCCAGTTCCAAACGGGAGCAACAAGGTGTGCTTTCGGAGCATCCTTGGTCATGTCGGAGTTGTAACCTACGCCCCAAACGCCGCGTTCTTCTGCAGCAACCTGAGGAGCTGTGGTATCGCAGTGCTGACCGAGAACGTCACAGCCCATGTCGAGAAGTGCTTCTGCAGCTTTCTTTTCAAGGTCAGGGCTAAACCAGCTGTTGGTAACTTCAACATAAATCTTTGCATCGGGGTTTACGGAAGCTACGCCCATTGCAAATGCGTTGATACCGCCGGTAACTTCAGCATTGTCAATGCCCATAGCGGCAACATAGCCGATTTTGTTTGTCTTGGTCTTCAGGCCTGCTGCGATACCGGTAAGGTATCTTGCCTGATAAATGCGACCAAAGTAGTTATTCATGTTGGAGTCATTGGATTTGTAGCCTGTGCCGTGGGAGAAGATGATGTCCGGATACTGTGCAGCCATTTCTTCCATGGTATTCATGTAGTTGAAGCTGGTGCCGAAAATGATGGAGCAGCCTTCATCAATACATTCTTCAATTGCAATTTTGGTTGCCTGTACATCCGTGTCATCAATGTTGACCTTGCGGATAATCTGTTCATCGGCAAGACCGAGGTTATCGCGCATGGCGATGATGCCCTGTTCATGGGCAAAGGTGTAGCCGGCGCCTTCAGCAGGATCACTAATGTGGATTACGCCCACCTTAAAGTCCGGATTTACGGCTACGGGGTCACTGGATGCAGGTGCGGGGGTTTCGTTCTTGCTGCACGCGGCAAATGCAAATACCAGCGTCAGTGCCAGCAATGCTGCCAGCAGTTTCATGTGTTTCTTCATGGTTTTCCTCCTTAAATTTACGCTTTCGCGTTTTTATAAACACAGCCCCTTTGGCTGTATTTTTCGTATTGTTTCTCAGGCAAAGTGAACCATACCGTCATCATCCATAGAGGAAACGATTGCCAGAGATTCAACCCTAAGACCCGTGCTTCGCACAAGCTGTCCGCCGGTTTGAAAGCCTTTTTCAATTACAATTCCCGCGCCTACAAGTGTTGCCTCGGCATCCCGCACCAGAGAGGCAAGCCCCATAAGTGCGCTGCCGTTTGCCAGAAAATCGTCTATCAGCAAAACGCGGTCATCTTTATGTAAAAATTCTTTTGCCACTATAATATCATATACCTTTCCGTGGGTGAAGGACTCTACGCGACTTGTATAAACGTCACCTGCAATATTTTTGGTTTTGTTTTTCTTTGCAAATACAACCGGTACGTCAAAGTACATCGCGGCAACACAGGCAATGCCGATGCCGGAGGATTCAATTGTTAGAATTTTCGTAATTTTTTCATCCGCAAACCGACGTTTAAATTCCTTACCCAGCTCGCAAAAAAGCGAAACATCCATCTGGTGATTTAAAAAGCTGTCCACCTTTAAAACATTGCCGGGGTAGACCCTGCCGTCCTGTCGAATGCGATTTTTCAGTAGCTCCATATAATCCTCCAGTAGTCTTAAAAAACCTTTTAAACTATATCATAATTCTACATGAATTTACAAAAAAAAGCAAGAAAATTTTAAATTTTGTTTACATTTTTTTGATTGTTATGTAACAAAGCCTGAAAAAACGCTTTATTGCATATATTTCAGAATGAGGTTTCTTGCCATCGGGGCGCAGGCAGCACCGGTTGTCCCTGCATTTTCCAGCACAATGGCAACCGCAATTTTCGGGTTTTCCGCCGGCGCATAGGCAACAAACCATGCGTGGTCTTTTTTATTTTCGCCCACTTCTGCCGTGCCGGTTTTTGCGGCAACCGACATGCCGGTAATTTTTACACCCGTTGCCGTTCCGCTTTCCACACATTTTTGCATCATTTCGCCAATACGTCTTGCTGTTGTCACCGATACGGCACGATTTAATATTCTGCTGTTTTTTTCATACAGAATATTGTCGTCCCGCTCCGCGCTTTTTACCACATACGGCTCCATCATGACGCCGTCATTGGCAATGGCGGCGCAAATCATAGCCATATGGAGAGGCGTGGTTTGCGTTTCCCCCTGCCCGTATCCGACTGCCGCTACCTCTGTGCGGGAGGGAGAACCGGTAAGCGTTGTGCTTTTCCGAAGGGGAATATCAAAGCTGATTTCTTTATTAAAACCGAAATTGCGGGCTGTTTTTTTGAGCTTTTCCTCTCCGAGCACATCGGCGAGGTTGGCAAAGTAGGTATTGGAGGATTTGGCAAACGCCGTATCCAAATCAAGTTCTCCGTATACTTTGTTATCGTAGTTATGTATTTCCTGTCCGTCAATTGTGTGCGTCCCCGTATCTTCATATACTAAGTTTTCCATGCCGTTTTCCACCGCTGCAGCAGCAGTAACAATTTTAAAAACAGAGCCGGGGACGTAATTCCAATTTGTTGCCCGCGGATAGAACATACCTTCCTTTTTCGAAAGTTCCTCATAGTCTTTGGAGAGTGTATTGGGGTTAAACCACGGCTTTGAAACCATAGCAAGGACTTCGCCCGTGGCGGGGTCAAGCGCAACAATTGCGCCGTTTCTGTCTCCAAGCTGTTCAGCGGCGAGAAGCTGCAGGTCATGGTCCACCGTCAGGTGGAGGTTCGCGCCTTCGTTGATATCTGCACCAAGGAGTGTGCCCAGAAGGTCACCGTCCGCACCGCCGCCGAGAAGATAGCGATTGAAGTTATCCTCCAGAAGGGTGCGCCCGTAACGGGTGTTGCTGTAGCCGATAAGCTGAGAATAAAGACGGTTGAACTTATATACACGGGTTTGCCCGTCTGCATGCATTTCGCTCTCTGCTAAAATTACGTCATTTCTATCATAAATTGTACCGCGCCGAATGCTTTGTTCCCGCGCGTAGGTGCGGGGATTTCCGCTTTTGCCTGCAAGGGCAGGACTTTTAAAAATCTGGAAATAGGAAAAATACAGCGTCATGCCGCAGAACAGGGTAAGCATCAGAATGAGTACATATACCACTTTTTTATTAAATGTCATCACTAATGTCCTCCGTTTTTGCTGAAATTGCCTGCAGAATGGCGAGAGAGGCAAAGGAAGTTGCAAGAGAACTGCCGCCTGCACTGATAAAAGGGAGCGTAATGCCCGTAAGGGGAATGAGCTTGGTAACACCGCCGATGATAATGAGCGTCTGGAAACCGAACATGAGGCTGATGCCTAAAGCAACGGCTTTGTGAAACGGAGGTTTTACCATCAGCGCAATTTTGATACCGCGATAAACAAGCAGGAAGAAAAGGAGAACAACAGCCGTAGCCCCCAGCATGCCAAGCTCTTCATAAATGGCGGCAAAAATAAAGTCACTCTTTACAACCGGAACAAACTCCGGATGCCCCTGCCCGATACCTGCACCTGCAAAGCCGCCGGCACTCATGGCGTACAGGGACTGGACAATCTGGTAGCCGAGGTTACTCATGTCGGCAAAGGGGTCACGCCAGATGGCAACGCGCTCCTGAATATGCGTAAGGCATGTGTACCCCAAAAGTCCGCCGCCCGAAGCGAGCACAATATTTAAAAGGAGAAAATAATATTTACCGTCAAAAACAAATTGCATGATAAAATAAATGAGGAAATATAAAACGGCAGACCCCCATTCTCTTTGCAAAACCAAAAAGCCAAGATGCATATAGGCGTAAGCCATAATTAAAGCCTGCCTGCCTGTGTGGGAATCATACAGGCGCAAGATAAAACGAAGCGGTTTTTTAAGGAAGGGGAAATGGTTTTCTAAAAATGCGGGAAACCCGTCGTGGGATGTGCCGTACGGAGCAGTAAAAAGTGTGGCAAGCCCCAGAATAAACAGAATTTTAATCGGTTCTGAGGGCTGTATGCCGAAAAGCCAGTTTTTTGCGCCGCCGCTGTATGTGCCGAAAAGGAGGGTGGCAACAAAAAGAGAAAAGGCAAGAAAGGCATATAAGGGGAAAAGGCGATGCCAAAAGGAAACATGCCGATACACGAAGTATACAAGATAAAAACCTGTCATTCCTACATAAAACCATGTGATTTGACGAATGGCCTGGGCGTGGTCCAGGCGAAAGAGCATAATAATGCCCACGGTCAAAAGCATGGACACAATTAGAAAGAGATATTCATCTCCAAGGGAGAAGAATACAATCAGCATATAGGAAACTAAAACGATGGCTAAAAGGGCAAGAGAGTAATAAAGCCCTGTAATTTCGGGTCGGCTTTCAGAGAAAAAAAGAATACCAAAACCTAAAATGTTTGCCAAAAGCACCAGAAGAAGCGGCGAAAGCTTTCGAAGGTTACGCATTGTCACTATCCTCCGTTACAAAGATAAAAGAAAGCTGCCCGATATCAATTCTGTCCCCGTTTAAAAGCTCAATGGGGTCGCCTTTTGCGGGTTTCCCATTTAAAAACGTACCGTTGGTGCTGCCGAGATCCTGCAAATAACATGCCCCGTCCCGCCAAAGAAAGGTGGCGTGCTTTTGGGAGAGGAAGGGGTCATCAATTGCGATTTCACATTTATGGCTTCGCCCGAGCGTACTGTCCTTTAAAATGGGATAGTTTTCCTCCACCGTAAAATCCAGACTATGACGGAGATTGAGAAGCTTAATGTATGTATGTGCCGCAAGGTCGCTGTTTTTACGGCGGCGCATCACTTCAATATCCCGCGTGACCATCTGGATAATTTTAATAATAAACAAATAAATAATCAAAACAAAGACATAAGAAAGAAGCTTTGCAAGTATAGTAAAAGGCATAATTTTCCTCCTTCTTCCAAAATGATACATGTATTGTATCATAATTCTCTAAAGAATGCAACTTTTTCCCATAAAGAAATATGCGGGTAAATAAAGAAAAATATGCTTGACAAGCGGTTGGAATTTGCGTACAATATACATAGTAAGTAATTTTCGGCACGATTTGGAGAAAGGAAGGTAAAAGTATGTCTGTATACTATCTCGATAAGGCGAATTTTGGCGAAAAGGAGCGTGTGGTGGCAGAGCACGGTGCGATGCGTGCAGTCACCTTTCGGTACAGTACGGGCACATGTGCACTGCGCGTAGAGAATGAACGGGGGTCCTTTACCGTTCTGCCGTTTTGGGGACATCAGATTTGGCGCGCTTCGTTTGACGGGATTGATTTAACCATGAAAACCGGCATAGAAGAACCGAAGGAAGTGCCGGACTTTATGCACTCCTACGGATGCTTTATGATGCATTCCGGTCTTTGTGGGGTAGGCGGACCGGGTCCGGAGGATGACCATAAGGTACACGGCGATTTGCCGGTTGCACCCTTTGGTGAGCCGAGAATTGAATGTGGCGAGGACGCGGAAGGCAGATATATGACGGTTTTGGGTACATTCCATCACTTTAGAACGTTTACGGTAGAGTATAAATTTACGTCCGCGTATAAGCTGTATGAAAACGGCACACTTATTCATTCGACAGTGCATGTGGATAACCTGCGAAAAACGCCCATGGAATACGGTTACCTTTGCCATATTAATTTCCGTCCTTTCGATGGGGCAAAGCTTTTGTGCACAGCACCTTGTGATGAGGCACATATCCGCGTGCATAAAAACATTCCTGCCTCCATGCCCGAAAAAGAGGCAAAGGCACTTAAAGCATATATGGATGCCATGCAGAAAACACCCGAGGTACATACAACGGTGGACAAAGCATCCCAGATTTATAACCCCGAAATTGTTTCCACCCTTTTCTATAAAGCGGATGCAGAGGGGTATGCACATACCATGCAGTACCGTCCGGACGGCTATGCCTGCTATGTAAAGCATCCTGTAGAGCCGCTGAATAACAGCTTGCGCTGGATTTCCCGCACAGAGGATGAGGATGCCATGGGCATGGTATTACCGGCTTCCGCGGAGCATAAGGGATACTCTCACGCAAAGCGCGAAGGACAAATCCGTACCATCCCGGGCGGCGGAACACTGGAATTTACAATTTCTTTCGGTCTGTTAGTACCGGTAGAAGCAGAAAAAATGAGTGAAAAGATTGAGAAGGTGCTGCGATAAATGGATGCAATTGACTATAAAATATTACATTGCTTAAAAGAAAATGCCCGTCAAAAGGCATCGGCAATAGGGGACGCAATCAACCTTTCCGTTTCGGCTGTGCTGGAACGAATTCGCAAGATGGAAAAGTGCGGTCTGATTGAGGGGTATACGGTTATGCTCGACCAGAAGCAGCTTGGGAATGACATGACGGCGCTTATGGAAGTCAGCCTTGAGCATCCGCGCTATTATGACTCCTTTACCGATATGGTGCGAAGCAATGAGAATATTGTTTCCTGCGATTATCTTACGGGCGATTTTGATTTTATTTTGAAAATCCTGACGGATACGTCGGAAAGCCTTGAATTTATCCATCGCCAGATTAAAAGTCTGGACGGCGTTTCCAATACAAGAACACATTTCGTCCTGAAAAATGTGAAGAATGAGCGAACGGTAATTCCTGAATAGAAAACAAAGAAAGCAGGGTCTGTTAAAGAGCTGAAGTTTTTTAACAGACCCTGCCTTTTTGTATAACGAAAACCACGCGATAGTCGCGTGGTTCAATCAAGGTTAACCGGTGAACAAAAATCCTCCAATGTGTTATAATAAAAATGACCTGCCAGTCAAAATAAAAACACATTGGAGGATTTATCTATGAAGAAA